>QIKQ01000257.1 GCA_003233075.1 Gammaproteobacteria bacterium | reverse complement strand
AGCTTCGAAAGCGATATTATCGGTCACTTATTTTGTTTAGTGAATGCGACTATTAAACATCGAGATAAAAAAGTTAACGGGACAGCAGTGTCTTACGATCAAGTTTTCACGAAGCTCTGGATCAAGAGTATCTTGGCAAAGTTGCCTGACACGATGGTCAATAATAGGGTATTTTCGTTTTTTTAAAGCAACAAATTCACCCCAATTTTGAAAGCCCCAAACATAGGCTAGCAAATCTCTTGTTTGGTGAAGAGGAAGATCCCAAGGCCCCCATTTCTTGAATATTTTGGATTGCCTTTTCAGGCATTTATCTGCGAGTTCAAAAGACATCAGTGCGCTCCTTAATTGAGCTTTAAGGACTGGATTACCCACTTATCCAGTCAAACCAATTAAGTAAGTGACTGAAAATAAGATAATTTCTAAATACTATTACGCTTAAGGGTATTTAAACAACAATAGATGATAGTATCATATGATACTATCATGTGTTATTATTAGTAAGTGAAGCCACCCTATGACATAACGCATACTGCACTCAACTTATCCTTGGAGATCGCCACCAATCTAGGAGTGCTGGAAGGAATTCAATCAAAAACTCCTCAACCTTCATTGCGCAAAAAAAATCGCATTCGAACTATCCAAGGATCCTTAGCCATTGAAGGCAACACCTTGTCCACCGAAAAAATAACAGCATTACTGGATAATAAGCGTGTCATCGGCTCAAAAAAAGAGATCGCTGAAATTGTAAATGCAATCAAAGCATACGATAAAATAACGGACTATCGGGTTGGAAGCGAAGCTTCTTTTTTAAAAGCGCATCGACTTATGATGAAGGGACAACTGATGGATGCAGGCTGCTACAGAACGGGTAACGTGGAAATATTCACAGGGCAACATGTCTCTCACGTCGCACCAAGCCATTCGCGCGTACCCGAACTTATGAAAAATTTATTTGATTATTTGAAAAAAGAAACAGAAACGCACGCATTGATTAAGTCTTGTGTATTTCATTATGAACTTATGTTTATCCATCCGTTTTCAGATGGCAATGGCCGTCTCGGTCGACTTTGGCAGTCGGTAATCTTAATGAAATACCACCCCATCTTTGAGTACGTCCCAATTGAGTCATTAATTAAAGAGAAACAACAGCTTTATTATCAAACACTCGAACTGTGCGATAAGAAAGGAGAATCTACTTTATTTATCGAGTTCTTATTGAGTCTTATTTCTCAAGCCTTAACCGAGCTTAAAAACGATGTGGTGGTTGTACCACAAACCTCAACATTTCGGCTGACCAACGCAAATGAGCACTTCGGTAAAAATCAGTTTTCTAGGAAAGAATATATGAATTTTCATAAAACAATTGCATCAGCCACAGCAAGCAGAGATTTAAAATACGGGACTGAGCACAATATACTGAAAAAAACGGGTGAAAGGGCCCTTTCTAAATACCACTTTCTTTAATAAAACACACTAAACGATGGGTACGAACCGTACAAACTGCGCTTTAAGACATGAGCGCTAACTCTTCATTTAAAACAAAAACCAAACTCGAATGGCCCATATTTCTTTTAGTTTGAGTGGTAGTTTTTGGCCAACGAGTTTAGCTTTGTTCCAGGGGATTATTTTGGGTGTTTTTGGGATTAGGTTGAACATGGTAACTCCTCCGTTTTGATTGGTAAGGAGTTTAAGACTTTACGCTGAATTGGGAGATTGCTGTAGCCTGTAGGAGCGCAGCGAGTACAGGGAAATTGTTGGATTTCCCTGTACTCGGCGATTTCCAATCGCCTCCTAACAGGCTACAAAATATTTCCAATCGCTTCTAAATAGTTGAATTTGTGAGGTTGCTTCACCCTCACTATCGTTCGGGCTCTCAACGACAAGCTCACGACTTTTGCCCACGAAGGGCTTATGTCGCGTAGGCCAGGACGGACGACTGCAGGGATGCAGGAGGTAGAGCAACGCAGGAGCAGTTGCCGAGAGCGACCGCTACGCTCGGGTTCGTTTTGTCGGCTTTATCAAGATAGCAGACCAGTGCTTACATTATAAAAAACTTAGCCAATAGAAGAGTAAGTGATGGAATGCTCGCGGTTAGAGAGAACTAATTTTTAATTTGAAGCTTTAGATGTTCAAGTACAAATTTTTCTAAGGAGAATGTTTTCGCTATCAATAATGGAGTTTTAAACACTAATTTACGGCTTAAAATCGATAAATATAGTGTTACTCTATAGATCCGACGCCGTGGTGATTTCGAGTTGTGTTAAGCCACTTACTTAGACGCTCAAAAGGCATTGGTTCTGCAAAATAGTTGCCTTGCACTAGATCACTGCCCAAGGATTTTAACATTTCGACAGTTTCTAAATCTTCAGCTCCTTCGGCAACTACTTGTAAGCCGAAATTATGACTCATGTCGATAGTGGACTGAACAATTCGCTTATCATTTTCATCGATTAAAATATCTTTGACGAATGTCCTGTCAATCTTTAACTGATCGACAGGTAATCGCTTCAGGTAGGCTAAAGATGAATAACCTGTGCCAAAGTCGTCAATCGATAACTCAATGCCAACATTATGCAAGCTATGCAAAGTGGCTAGTGCTTCGTTGGGGTTATTCATCATTGCGCTTTCGGTAATTTCCAAACTTAGTGATGTCGTTGGAAAAGCGTATTTTTTTAATACTCTTTTTATATACAAAGGCAATTCACGATCCGGCAAACAATAGGCCGACATATTGACAGAAACTTTTAATCCGATTATGTTTAAACTCGCAATTTGTTCAATCGCCCTATCGAGCACCCACTCAGTTAAAGATTTTATAATACCGCTCTGCTCCGCATTTGGTATAAATTCATCTGGCAAAATTACTTTGTTTAAGGCTTGAGGCCAGCGAATCAGTGCTTCTACCGCGTGCGTCGTATTGGAATGTAAATTGATAATCGGCTGATAGTAAATCATTAATAAATCATCTTTCAATGCTTGACGCAATTCAGCCATCATCGCCAAACGTTTTGGACTATAAGTATCAATTTCATTTGAAAAAACTGTTATTTCCTGACGATTATCTCGCGCAGATTGCAATGCGATTTCTGCATGTCGGATCAATACGTTGGTATCACTGCCTGAAGTAGGACACATCGCGATACCTATGGTGGCCGGAATTTCTAATGATAAACCTTCAATCTCCACCGGTTTAATTATTTTTTCTAATATACGGTGACTAATCTGCACAACTACTTCGGGCGAAGCAATAAATCTAATTATAATTGCAAATTTACCACCCGCATACCTAGCGACAGTATCTCCTCTTCTTTGAATTAACAAAGCGCCCTCATCCTCAAACGCTCGCAATCCAGATTTAATGCGACTGGCCATAATTTTTAAAATTAAATCACCATTTTGATGACCTAAGGTTTTATTAAATTCGTTAAAACGATCAAGGGAGAGCATTAACAAGGCCATGTTATCGTGACTGTCACCCTCTACCACCCCTAATTTTCTATCCAATTGGTTCAATAGAGAAGTGAAATTGGGCAGCAATGTTAAAGCGTCATGAGTTGCTGCAAAAATAGATTCTTTCTCAGCTTCCTTGCGCTTGCTAATTTCACGAATTAATTTTTTAGTTCTCTCTTCAACCTTACTTTCTAATAATTGATTTTGGTCTCGAATTAGATCCAACAAAAGTTTCACTTCTAAAATATTATTAATACGAGTTATTACTTCGATTGCATCAATCGGTTTCACTAAATAATCTTTCGCGCCTAACTCTAAAGCTCGAATTCTTTTATCTTGGTCCGAATAAGCAGTTAATACAAGAATTGGCAAATAATCGTATTTCAGTAAATTCAGCTCGATCATGATTTCGAAGCCGGACTTATTAGGCATATTAAGATCTAATAGCATAACGTCAGGCTTGTGCTCTTTATACAAAGATATTGCCTGTCTTGAATCAGTCGTTGAAAGAATAGAGTTATAACCATGCTGATTTAAAACTTTCGTCAGCAATTTGACATTCGCGGGTTCGTCATCAACGATTAAAATCGTCGACGACAAATAGTTGTTTTGACGTATTTGCACCATGCTTCCCAATTCCCGTTTGTTACTAGTCAGATTCCATACTGAACACGTGCTTGCGGAAATTAGTGTAACATGCGAATTAGCGCTATAATAGTTTCTGTTGCTAGTCAATATGCTATATGCATTACTTTAGCTTCTTACTTCTAAATTAATGCTTTTAAATTACTGCTTCTAAGTTAGAAATAGCTTTAAAGTCTTAATAAAACAAAACCAGTGACAGCTTATTAATTAAATAATTATATTAATGTTAACTAATTTTCTAATAATTTTAATTTTCAACTCATTCTAGCCGTCAATTACAAAACTGATATTCAATACCCGAAATCATTATGATTAAAGCTGCATTTAATAGTTTTTCTGGACGTTTTCTTGTCAGCGTCCTCGCCACACAAATTATTCTAATTCCATTAATTTATTTTGGTGCGATCTCAATTACCAAGCAAGGTTACGAATCGCAGTTCATGGAGTCGGTAGAAAACAGTGCGAAAAACGTTTCACTGCATCTTGCCAGCGAAAAACTTGATCGAAATATTTCTCATATTAAAAAAATAGTAAACAATTTAGGTTTAAGTACGCAGTTCGTATTCATCAAAGTTATCACAAATAAGGGTTTGAAATACCAATGGACTTCTCCTTATTATAATTACAAACCTCCCAAAGTTTTTAAAGAAGACTTTGCCGTCGGTCAGAATGGAGACAAGCTATACCATACAAAAACAATTATTTTGGAAAAGAATGGCACCATTAAAGCAACGCTTTTCTTAGCTTTTGATGAGTCGAATATGTTAGCTTACACAGAAAAATCCAGACAACGCTTTAATTTACTCTTATGTATATCATTAGCCATATTAACATTAATGGCTATCTACCTTGGTCGCATAGCCGCTCGTCCGCTTAAACTTTTGGGTAAGGCCGCCAGAGAAATAACCAATAGCAATCCCAATGTGTTTGTTAGCCCAAGCAACATAGAAGAAATAAAAGAACTCGCACAAAATCTCGAAATTATGCGCAAACAACTTATCACCCAAAGAGATGCCGCCGAAAAAGCGAGTAGAGCAAAATCTGAATTTCTCTCACATATGAGCCATGAACTTCGCACACCGATGAATGCGATACTTGGGTTTAGCCAGTTATTAAAAACAGACCAGCAATCACCTCTTTCCGAAAATCAAATTGAAAGCATTGATGAAATTCTGGGCTCCGGAAATCACCTATTGTCTTTAATAAACGAAATACTAGACTTATCGAAAATTGAGTCGGGCAATTTATCGATTACAATGACTGAAGTCTCATTATTTGACGTGCTTAATGATTGCATCTCTCTCATGAAACCAATTGCGCACGACAGAGAAATTAAATTAAATTTTAATTTAGAACACGCCAAACCAATTTTGCTAGATGTCGACTTAAGAAGATTTAAACAAGTCGTTCTCAATTTACTTTCGAATGCCATAAAATATAATAGCGACAAGGGATCGGTCAATCTTAAATTTGAAAAAACAAGCAATTCAATTCTAAAAATAGTAATTTCTGATACGGGCAAGGGCTTAGACGGTGAACAAATATCATCCCTGTTTCAACCATTTGATCGCCTCGGCGCTGAGAACTCCGAACAAGAAGGTACGGGCATTGGACTAGTTATAAGCAAACGATTAATTCAACTGATGAAGGGACAAATTGGCGTACGTAGCAACTTAAATCATGGCTGTGAGTTTTGGATCACAATCCCATGCCGACAAACTCAAGCCACTCAAAATCCTGAATTTCAACTTGAAAAGCAGGCAATCAGTTCTAGTCTTTTACTCTATATTGAAAGTAACTCTGCTAATTTAAAATTAATCAAACAACTTTTAATACGTCAAAACACTTCATTACTACACACGCATAGTCCTAAATTTGGATATGAATTAGCTCAAGCACACCAACCTAAATTAATATTACTCGATATTAATTTACCTGACGTAAGCGCCATAAAAAC
This sequence comes from Gammaproteobacteria bacterium, assembly GCA_003233075.1. GTDB lineage: Bacteria > Pseudomonadota > Gammaproteobacteria > SZUA-21 > SZUA-21 > SZUA-41. Next base: position 24,649 of record QIKQ01000257.1, on the reverse strand, counting down.
TATAAAGCTACTAAAATCACATACGCTTAGCAAGCACATTCCTGTGGTCGCAGTTTGCTCTAGAAATGATATTGATGTATTAAAATACCAAAAGCACTTGGATTTCGCAGAGTATATAGCCACACCAATCGATATTGGTCAGTTTTTCATCCTAATAGAGAAATACTTTATTGATGTAAACACTGAATTGCTTGTTAGATAATCAATTTTGAATAGCTCAAACTAATGCTTGCAAGCAAATAATTGCCTCTATACACTTTAGATTACCTACTATACGCTACTGCTAAAATATTCATGATCACAATTCTGCAAAGAATATTGTCATCTTTATGGGCTGGCTCAATCTGGTTTTCCGGATTAGTTGCGGCACCCGTGCTTTTCAATTTACTGGCCGACAATAAATATTTGGCAGGACAAATAGCCGGTACGCTTTTTCGAGCAAACTACTACATTGGTATAGTCTGTGGAGTGATATTATTAATTATTTTGCTGTTTACTTGCCACAACCGTTCACTCTTTAAACAACTATTGTTTTACGTGTTAGTTTTCATGCTAGCGTTAGTTGCAATAAATTTATTTGGCATTCACGTTGCCCTAGATAATTTAAGAAGCGGTATATCTATGAACTCTACGAATGCAGACCCCACTTTTGCTCGCTTACACGCCATCGCCATGGGAATTCATTTAAGCCTATGTGTACTTGCGGCATTTCTGGTATCTCTTAACCTGCCGCAAAAACCGAGTTCAAGCTTAGCAGCTCGATAATTTACATTCTAATCTCAAAGGCTTTACGTTTCTTCAATTTTTTTAATCCAGTGCATCACTTTTTAAGTAAGGTATCTCTAAGGAGTCTCTGATTAATCCCTGCAGCAGGTCTAACTGCGTTAAATAAACTTCCCCGCCGCAAGCGGACGGGGTATTTTAGCCTAATAGATTTCGCTTCGCGCGAAGGGGGATAATTCCATTCCCTCCTTTGGAAACCCCCAATGGGTTGTGCCCGCAGCAAGCTGCGGGGTCAGCTGAATCTAGCTTGAATATTTAAATTGTAAAAAAATCGTACAAAAGTAGACTTAATAACCTTTATAATACATTATTAAAAAACTCTTTAATGACTGTTTATGAGAAGCTTATGAAAATTTTTAATTTTAAATCTATTGTCTTCTTCGCTGCAATATTGTTAAGTTCAACTTCACTACTCGCTGCAAATTCAATAACTAAATTTAAAATCAATAAGCCGCATACTGGCCAAAAGAGCAAGGTCATGTATCTCTGGGCAACTTATTACCATATTCATTACGCCAAAGCAAAAAAACGCAAAGGACATAGGCTTAAAAAAGTAAATGGTAAAAATTTAGGTCCTAAACTTTCGTCGATAGACTTTTGTAAGGGCGCCATGCAGGGAACGGTTAAAGTCAAACGACTCAATGGCAAAAAAACGGTCTACAACTATGACGGCGTAGCAAAAAAAGCTCAGGTCAAATGTGGCAAATACTATCCGAAAATGCCAAAAAGAATTAAACGCGTGCTAGGTAAAACTCGATTTCGTTTAGCTTCGGGAGCTTATGGCGACGGCACTAAAAATTATATATTAAAACCATTTAGAACGATCGCTGTTGACAAGGCGCGAATCCCCTATGGCACACTCATTTATATTCCTAGCGCAAAAGGAGTTCGATTTAAGTTTAATGGTCGTCGCTACCGACACGATGGATACTTTTTTGCAGCCGACACGGGTGGCGCGATTAAGAATCGCCACATTGATGTTTTTTTAGGAAACAATACACGCAACCCCTTTAAGTTTATAAAAAATAAAAAACAACGTCGTTTTAAGGCTTATATAGTTTGGAATAGAAAGCTAAAAAAACGCATGCGTCAATATCATTTAAATAAATAGTATATGGATATGTTAATTAAGCTTTATGAGCTCGAAAGCACACTTGCTTACTCGAATAACGAATATCAATCCATTCAAAATCTTGAAATCAGAAAACCTTTTGGCTATGAATCAGACGAAACACTTAATTGGGTAGAGAATAACTTTAGTCCTCGCTGGAAAAGTGAAACCTCAATTGCGCTACATCAAAATCCAACAAGCTGCTATTTGGCTTTTATTGAGCAAAAGATAGCGGGCTTTGCTTGCTTCAATTCAACCGCCCTAGGAATGTTTGGACCCACAGGCGTATCAGCAATGTATCGCGGCAAGGGACTTGGAACTGCATTGTTACTTCGCTGCTTACTAGACATGAAAAGCTTAGGATATGCTTACGCTGTTATTGGTGGCGTAGGTCCAAGCGAATTTTACAGCAAAATGGTTAATGCAACTAAAATACCCAACTCCGAACCGGGCATTTACCAGCGAATAACGCCCACTAACTAAAACTAACTCCCGCACTCGGCGATAGTTTATCGCCTCCTGACGGGCTACAAAGCGCAAAATAATAGCCTTTTGGAAATTAGTGGTCGCTCACGGCCTATCTTCGCTTTCGCAACTCTGCTTCACTCGAAAGACCTGCCCTGGTTAAACCTAGCACATCAGTTGATCGTTTTTATGATATTTAACTCTATGATTTACTGTTGTTTTAAGTTAAACCAAGCCTCACCGAAAAGACGAGCATACTACAACCTAAAGACAGCCCTGATTGCCCACCTGACTTTATAAAAAAACTCCTTAAGGACCTTAAGGACCAGGCCATTAACTCGCTTTTTTATTTCCTCAGTCGAACAATCAGAACGGTCTTTAGGCCGTTCAACTGATTAATCTAGGATTAACCTAGCCTCTGTTATTTCGTTGTTTCTTCACATTTGCGAGTATAATCTTAAGGCCAGGTTTTCCCGTTTAATCTAAACTGTGGGACAGCAGTGAGGCATGTCTTGTCTCAATTGTCTGAATTCAAATTATTTGTATAATAAGTGGGCGATTGGCATGGCGTCCTATAACAAACACGGAGTGCAATAGTTAAAATCTATTCCAGAAAACCCAAATTCACTGTAAAATTAAGGGTGGATAAAATTTAAACGAAAAATGTAAAATTGTTGTGAAAATGTAAAATATGAAAAAGTGAAAAAATAATATTAAAATATTTTTCGATGTAAATAAGCAAATAGTTAAGAAAATAATTTTATATCCGAGGAAATTACTAGGAATTATTATTTTATGTAACTAGCTAATATTATTGAAGAAAGACATAAAGGCAGTGGAGCAGCCTAACCTAATCGCCCTTGCGGCTAGGTAATATCGATTAGTATTACTTATAAGGTCGACGTCCAATTTTAATTGCACCTCAAAAGCTCAGGGTTTATCATCCCGTGCGAATATTTTACAAATGCGTCGTGTAATTAGGCGTGGAGCCAAGCGTAATCAAAGTAAATATTGATCAATGCTCTAGCATTAGTAAGTTTGTAATAGAACCAAATCGGTAGTTCAGTTGGAATAGACTTGTTTTGGTTTCTGGATTCATTTCGCTAGTGTGCGTAGCAATTGCATTGGCTCTTGCAATTAAAAGTCACTGGCTGATATTGCCAATTGTAGGATTAGAAATACTTGTGTTTTAAGTATAGGTTTTTATTTAAGCTATTTTCGAAGTTCAAAAATTGAACTAATTAGAAATAGCGATGGTACTTATATATATGATGATACTTATATATTTATAGAGAAGGGCCGATTAGAGCCGGAAGAAGTATTAGCTTGTAAGTTAGCATGGGTGCACGTCAGCTATGCTGCTATACTAGCGCAAATTGAATGATTGCCCGAGTAGGTTAGATTGACTACCACGACAAAAATAACCAAGCTAGGGCGAATTTAGGGCGCCTCTAAAAGTATAGGATATTTGTGCGCTGGCAAGGCGGAGAACTTTTTAAAGCGCAGTTTACACGCAGTCAATGAGCATTTTAAAAAGATCGACAACGCCGCCAGCGTGGCAAATAGGCACAATTAGAGGTGCCCTTTAGCTGAAGACGGCAGAGAGTCATTAGCACGACAACTAATGAGTCATCTAGCAAAGCTTAGTCAATATATTTAGTGCCAAGCGATTATTTACTTTAAATTCTTGGTCTAGTAGTTTTTTTATATTTATAATTTTTTAGTATTAAACTTTAGGAGTGATATCAGCATGTCCTTCAAATCACTTAAAACCATCAAAGACAAGCTTGGTTTAACTGCATTGCTTGTTTTTAGTGGTTCAGCTTTAGCAGACGTCGATCCCTACGTAGGCAATGGTGCAACTTATGATTTCCCAGATCCGGTTACTCCACTCGCGCGCACCGCACTAAATCAACATCATGAAAGTTTTTGGATTTGTGTTGCCATTGCGGTAGTCGTCTTTGGCGTAATGATTTATTCATTGTTTGCTCACCGTAAATCAAGAGGTGTAACACCTGCAACATTTCATGAGAGCACTACTGTTGAAGTTCTCTGGACTATAGTGCCGTTTGTTATTTTGGCAGTCATGGGTGCATCAGCCACTAAATCTTTAATTGAGTATGAAGATACTAGCGGTTCTGAGATGACGATTAAGGTTACTGGCAAGCAATGGTATTGGGTTTACGAATATGTAGATGGCAAAAATACACCACTAAGCAAAAAAGGCAAAGTGAGATTCGAAAGCCATATTAATGCTGATCATAAAAAAGCATCGCTCAATAATCTAGATGTCACAAAAATTAAAAATTACCTAGTCGATGTAGATAAGCCTCTCGTTATTCCAATCAAGACAAGAATTCGATTCTTGCTTAAGTCTGATGATGTAATTCACTCCTGGTGGGTGCCGAAGTTTGGCGTCAAAAAGGATTCGATTCCAGGATACGTAAACTCAACTTGGGCGTACGTTGAAAAAGAAGGTACCTATAGAGGTCAATGTGCAGAGTTATGTGGCACATACCATGCTTATATGCCTATTGTTGTAAAAGCTGTATCTCAAGCTGAATATGGCAAGTGGTATACCGCTCAAAAGAGTGGGGCAGGTAAAGTTAAAATTGGTACAAGTAAAGCAGCTTTAATGAAAGCTGGCGAAAAAATTTATGCAACCAAATGTGCAGCTTGTCATCAAGCTGAAGGTCAAGGTTTAGGCAAAACATTTCCAGCACTTAAAGGCAACGCCATGGTTAACGGTCCAGCCTTGGAGCACATTACTATGGTCTTAAAGGGCAAGGGTGCAATGCCGAAATTTGATGACATGTCAGACGCAGAATTGGCAGCAGTTATTACCTATGAGCGTAATAGCTGGGGTAACAAGGCTTCAGTCGTTAAGCCTGCTGACGTTAAGAAAGCACGCTAACGGGAGATATGAGAGATGAATAGCGAAACTACACATGACGATCATCATCACGGCGCGCCTAAAGGGCTAACCCGATGGTTATTTACTACTAACCATAAAGATATTGGTTCTTTATACCTTTGGTTTAGTTTTATTATGTTACTTCTCGGCGGCACTTACGCCATGGGTATACGTGCAGAATTAATGCAGCCGGGTATTCAATACTTTGATCCTGAAACCTTCAACATGTTGACGACGATGCATGGCTTAATAATGGTTTTTGGTGCGATTATGCCTGCCTTTGTTGGTCTAGCTAACTGGTTAATACCAATGATGATTGGTGCTCCAGATATGGCTTTACCACGAATGAATAACTGGAGTTTTTGGATTTTACCAGTTGCGGCAACTATGTTACTGATTGCCAGCCCAGCCTTTGGTTGGACTTTCTATGCGCCACTTTCAACTGAATACAGTGGTGGAATTGCCTTCTTCGTATTTGCAGTGCATTTGCTTGGTTTTTCATCGATTATGGGTTCAATCAATATAATCGCGACCATCCTTAATATGCGCGCACCTGGCATGACTCTAATGAAAATGCCATTGTTCGTATGGACTTGGTTAATTACTGCATTCTTATTAATCGCGGTAATGCCAGTTTTAGCGGGTGCGGTTACAATGATGTTAACTGACCATTACTTTGGAACCGCTTTCTTTAAAGCAGCAGGTGGTGGTGATCCAGTCTTGTTCCAACATGTATTCTGGTTCTTCGGACATCCCGAAGTTTATATTATGATTCTTCCTGCATTTGGAATCGTATCGCACATTATTCCAACCTTTTCACGTAAGAAATTGTTTGGTTACACCTCTATGGTATATGCGACAGCGAGTATCGCCTTCCTGTCATTTATCGTCTGGGCACATCACATGTTCACAGTCGGAATGCCGGTCGCGGGTGAGTTATTCTTTATGTACGCAACCATGTTAATCGCGGTGCCGACAGGTGTGAAAGTCTTTAACTGGGTATCAACCATGTGGCGTGGTGCAATGACGTTTGAAACACCTATGTTGTTTTCAATCGCCTTTGTATTCTTGTTTACCTTGGGTGGTTTCTCAGGATTAATGTTGGCAATTACAACTGCCGATTTTCAATACCATGACACGTATTTTGTGGTGGCGCATTTCCACTACGTTCTGGTGACGGGATCTTTGTTTACGATTATAGCTGCAGCCTATTACTGGTTACCTAAGTGGACTGGTAATATGTACAACGAAGGTTTAGGCAAATGGCATTTCTGGTTATCAACGATTTCGGTGAACGTCACTTTCTTTCCAATGCATTTTACTGGCTTAGCGGGTATGCCACGACGATATGCAGATTATCCTTTACAATTTGCAGATTTTAACTTTATATCAAGTATTGGGGCTTTCGTATTTGGATTATCGCAATTATTGTTCTTATACATCGTTATCGCTTGTATTCGATCAAAGAAAGCCGAAGACAAAGCAACTGATCAAGTTTGGGAAGGCGCGGAAGGTCTTGAATGGGAAATTCCATCACCTGCCCCATACCACACATTTGCTACACCGCCGGAAATTAAGTAATAAATAGGATTGGGCAAACAGCAATGTTTGCCCAATAATTTAATATTATGCGATCAGAAGCGGAAATTCAGAAGCAAAGAAAAAATGCGAAAAGAACTGCATTAATTTTACTTGCTGTAGTAGTCGTTATATCAGGTTCGTACGCGGTTTATTTTAAAACTTGGTACAAGAACAAGATTAAGATTCAGCAAAAACGTAAAGCGGGTTCGAGTAATTCGATAACACCTGATTACGAGTACAGGGCCAAGCAATTAAAGGAACGCGCAGAAGCAAAAAATAAAGTGAAAACTATTCCGAACAGTGAGAGGAAGTAGTAGTGTGAAAAAAAACGATAATCAAGATGTCGCGAATACACGGGTTTTAAAAAAATCGGTATTGATTGTCGTTTTAATGTTTGGATTTGGTTTTGCTTTGGTGCCACTTTACGAGTTATGTAAGGATTGGCTCAGTAATAATGGCCAAGCAGAAAAAGCAGACATAAAGTATTTAAGCCAGGTTAAGGAAGATAAAAGTCGATTGGTGGTAGTTGAATTTTTTTCAGATGTTCATTCTAAATTAGCATGGGATTTTCATGCAGCAACGAGCAAAGTAAAAATTCATCCGGGCAAGCAAATGCGTATTGAATATATTGCAAAAAATCTTACTAACAAGCCAATAACTGGCTTAGCAAGATTTAATATATATCCTCCAGAAGCGGGGCGATATTTTAAAAAGACAGAGTGTTTTTGTTTTACCGAGCAAACACTTAAAGGCGGTGAAACAAAGCGGATGCCACTACTATTTATGGTTGATCCGAAACTGCCAAAACGAATTGATAATATTGTTTTGACCTATGAATTTTTAAAGGCTTTAAAAAAGCCCGGAAAGAAGCTTGCAAATAAAACAGCTACTAATAGTAAGTAGCATACTGGTTTGAGTTTTATAAATTTTAATATTAACAGTAAGAGAGGATAAATCATGTCTTCAGCACAAGACGGATACTATTTACCTCAACCGAGTCACTGGCCAGTGGTTGGTTCGCTTGGTTTGGCGTTAACGACAGGTGGATTTGCTATGGCATTGCCGGCCTCTGCAGGTGGTGAGATGGGTAGCTTGACCACCATGTACATTGGCTTTGCGGTAGTAGTATTTATGCTATTCGGTTGGTTTGGTGTGGTCGCTAAAGAAAGTGAATCTGGTGCTTATAACGCACAAGTCGATCGTTCATTCCGCATGGGCATGGGCTGGTTTATTTTTTCTGAAGTGATGTTCTTCGCGGCATTTTTCGGCGTTTTATTTTACATGCGTGTTTTTGCACAAGCTTGGCAGGGTGGCGAAAGCGATAATGCAATTATGAATTTAACGCATGATTGGTTGTACAGTGAATATAAACCTGTTTGGCCTCATGCAGGTCCAACTGGTGGTGAAGTTAATGCGATTAGTCCTTGGGGTATACCTGCATTAAACACGGCATTACTACTTGCAAGTTCGGTCACAGTAACAATTGCTCACCATGCGCTTAGAGCAGGGCACCGAGGTGCACTCGTCCTCTGGTTATTGATATCGGTAGTTTTAGGTTTTATCTTTATTGGTTTCCAAGTGTATGAGTATATTCATCTTTATAGTGTAGGTGTAAAATTGACATCGGGAGCTTATGGTAGCACTTTTTATATGCTGACCGGATTCCATGGACTACATGTAACGATTGGGGCGATCATTTTACTTGTTATTTTAGTGAGATGTATCAAAGGTCATTTTAAACCTGAAAGTCATTTTGGATTTGAAGCCGCAGCGTGGTATTGGCACTTTGTTGATGTCGTTTGGCTGGGCTTATTCATATTCGTTTATATTTTATAAAAGTGATAGGGAAGCTATGGGAAGGCGTCGTACTTGTTTTCAAGGCGGCGCCTTTTTTGTTGGTGGACGATTTTTTTAAAAATCATCCAACAACTGAGAGCAACTCCTTAAATTAAGTGATTTAGCTTGGTAGTTCGGAACTGTAGCCCGGTTCTTTAGGTCGCTCTCGCACATCCGTGTGCTACGCGACATAAGACCATCGTGGTCAAAAGCCGGGGTAGATATAAATTCAATTGTGAAATTAGTATTAAAAGGTGATTTAAGTGTATGGGTTTAGATTGCTCTATGGTTGTATTCAAATTGCCCCGGCTCTAAAGAACCGGGCTACAGAGCAGGGAAATATTTAGAAATGACCCTATGGCTTGCGGGTAGATAGATATACAGTAAAAATGAGATAATATATTGCACGCGCTATTGAATCAGGACGCATGCCGCGCCTGTTTATAGCGCTTTAAGAAGTTTGCTGTAACTTATAATCATGAAAGTAAATTTCAAGATGACTATTTATTTGGTTTTGAAAGATGCGCTGCTGGGTCTTTTGGGAAAGGGTTGTGGGATTCAATCCAACCCATCTTGACACTTAACATTAATACAGCGAAGAAAAAGACTGATAAGCCTATTCGCCAGGCGAGCATTTTGAACATTTTTTCAGGGTTGCGCTTTTTTGAAACCATATTGTAACAGGCGGAAGCGAGCGTCCATACAATGAATAAAAAGACGAGTATGATAATTAATTTGTAAATCGGCATAATATGCTCTTATATAGCTTGAATAGTTTGTTGCTGATTATATCAGCGCTAAGACATCTTTAGTAGACTTAAGTGAATCGCTAATTGGATAATTAAATAATGAAATTAGGTAGATACGAATTTTCACCAACGCTTTGGCCGATACTGTTTACGGTGGCTTTTTTGATTTTACTGATATGGTTGGGAAATTGGCAATTAGGTCGAGCGGATCATAAATATAAAGACAGAGAGATAAGGGCGAAGATTGATACCAGTAAAGTGATTTCACTTAAAGCATCTATGAACAAAGTGGCGGGCTTGCTTGCGCGTCATGTAAAACTAGAAGGCGAATTCGATACAAAATATGAAGCGTATATAGCGAATGTTAAATATCGTGGTCAACCTGGATTTTTTGTTATTACACCCTTGAAAATAGCCAATAGCAATACCTCAGTTTTGGTCTTACGTGGCTGGAAAAAGCAAACTGCAGGTTTTAATGTGTTGCCGCAAGCAAAACCCGCGACGGCTGGTAAAATAAAGTTGCAGGGTATTATTGATAAAGCACCGGCCGTTGGAATCAAATCGGGTCAGCCGGACGAAGGTTTTCCAAATTGGCCAAAGATTATAATTTACGTTGATTTTGACTGGTATAAAAAGCAACTAGGTCATGATGTGCTGCCTTATGTGATAAGAGAAAAGTCAAAGATTAAGGATGGCTTAATTCGCGATTGGGATGCTTTTCCGGCTGCAAGCGCGACGATGCCTGCGGAAAAACACATGGGTTACGCATTTCAGTGGTTCTCATTAGCTGCGGTTTTGCTGGTAATATTTTTAGTGGTTAATACCAAACGCTTAAATAATAGTAAAGAGACAGAGGTTTAGAAATGGAGCAGAACGAAAAACAGACGGCTATTAAAAAGAATAAACGCACATTAGTCATAATTTTGTTAGTATTTGGCGGGCCTATTCTTGCTGCGTATATTACTTTGAATTATTTTTCCGGTTCTTTGAAGCTTGTTAATTACGGTAAAGTGATTCGTAAAAATGTGCCCATTACTGCTGATGGCTTACTACAAGGCATTTCAAATGCAAAAGTTGTTAAGAATATATTTTTAACAAAATGGACTTATGTTTATATTGATAATTCCTATTGCGACAAAATGTGCATAAAGAATATAGATAATCTTCGTCGCATCGAGCTAGCACAAGGAAAGGAAGCACTTAAAGTTAATCGAATATTTGTATTAACCGATATCAATGATTCGGAAAAATTAAATAAAAAATTAAGCTTATTTAAAAATCTGCTTGTTTATAAGTTAAGTAAAGAAGATAGAGATAAATTTATGCACCAATTTAAGATTATAAATGGACCCGAGGTGAAAAAGGCAAAACGAGTTTACCTAGTTGATCCAAAGGGGCGTTTGCGAATGTATTATGAGTCGGATACAAGGGAAGATCAAAATATTGAATTACTAAAAGGTATGGGCAAGGATTTGAAGACTTTATTGAAGAATAGTTTGATCGGATAGTGCGATGTTAAATAATAAATTTCAATTTATCAGCTTAGTTGCTTTATTGCTCACTGTTGTCGTGGTGACATTAGGAGCTTACGTGCGTTTATCTCATGCAGGCTTGGGCTGTCCAGACTGGCCGGGATGTTATGGCAAAATGCTGGGGATTCCCAAAGGCGAGTCGCAAGTGAATAAAGCGAATAGCGAATTTCCGGAACGACCTGTCGAGTCAGCGAAAGCCTGGAAAGAAGTCATTCATCGTTACTTTGCCGGCGGCTTGGGATTGTTCGTCTTAGTGCTTGCTGTTATGGCTTGGCGTATGCGTAAAAGGAATCCACGGCCCTTAAAGATAAGTTTGTTTTTATTGCCTTTAATAGTGCTGCAAGCTTTATTAGGTATGTGGACTGTCACTGAAAAGCTTGATCCTTTTTTTGTGACGGCGCATCTATTAATGGGTTTTTTAACGCTGGCTTTGTTGGGGTTCAATTATTTTCGAGAACGTTTAGATTTACCAGTAAAAAACACAAAGAGTGGGGCCCTAGGCGCGTTTGCCATTTTAACTGCAGCCTTAGTTGTTGGTCAAATATTCCTCGGTGGTTGGACTAGCACTAACTATGCGGCGACGGTGTGTCATGATTTCCCGACTTGTTATGATAAGCAGTGGTTGCCTAAGCAAGATTTCAAAGAAGCCTTTGTCATTTGGCGAGGCGACGAAATTAATTATGAAGGTGGCATTCTTAAGCATGATGCGAGAATATCGATTCATATGACACATAGATTAGGCGCAGTAATCGCTGGTTTTTTTGTGTTAATGTTAAGTTTAATTTTAATGCTAAAGGGACGGAGTAAGATTCTGAAAGTTTTGGGTGTTAGTTTGCTATTATTAGTTTGCTTACAAATTACACTTGGTATATCGATTGTGTTATTGAGTTTGCCATTGGGCTTGGCGGTGGCGCACAATGGGGTGGCGGCATTATTATTTACGCTTATCTTGGTGACGGTAGCAGTGATCCGCCGTCGCGATTAGGCAAAATAAGTTTTATATTAACAACGTAGCCCGGCTCTTCAGAGCCGGGGGAGACTGGGCTTCAACTTTAGAGTGAATTTAAATCCACCCCGGCTCTGAAGAGCCGGGCTACAAATTTTATAAGTTTATACACATGACAAAAGAATCGACAACAGAGAATTTGGATAAAGAAATTGCTGCACAGAGTTGTGAAGTAAAAGCGGTGTGGCGTCAGTACTTTGAGTTGTGCAAGCCCAAAGTAATTGCGCTAATTGTTTTTACCGCTGTGGTGGGCATGTTCATGGCTGTGCCAAAACCTAACTTACCACCAATGGACTTGGTTTTCTTTGCTTGCTTAGGAATATATTTGGCCGCTGGATCTGCCGCCGCGATTAATCATATTGTAGATCGTTATGTCGATAGTCAAATGGCGCGGACTAAATCTCGGCCGGTCGCAACTGGTCAAATTTCTTCTAAAAATGCACTTATTTTTGCACTATCACTGGGTGCGATTTCGATGTTTATATTGGTGAAGTTTGTAAATTCCTTTACTGCTCTTTTAACTTTCATTTCTTTAATTGGTTATGCCGTTGTTTATACAATGTATCTAAAACGTGCCACACCACAAAATATTGTTATTGGTGGGGCAGCCGGCGCAGCGCCTCCAGTTTTAGGTTGGGCGGCGATGACGGGTGGACTCGATCCTCATTTTTCCGATTCGTTTTGGTTATTTCTCATTATTTTTATTTGGACGCCACCACATTTTTGGGCATTGGCCATTTATCGTCGACACGATTATTCAAAAGCAAAAATACCTATGCTGCCTGTGACTCATGGCGTTCAATATACACGTTTGCATATATTGCTTTACACAATTTTGTTATTAGTCATTAGCGTTATGCCATACTACACCGGAATGAGTGGTCAGTTTTATTATTACAGTGCACTTGTTTTAGGATTGATTTTTTTGGCTTACGCGATTGCTTTATTTTTCTCAGACGATGAAAAGCTTCCTCTACGTACTTTTGTATATTCAATATATTATTTAATGGCAATGTTTGCAGTACTACTAATCGATCACTATATTCATACCGATGTGAGAGTCAAATACTTGTTTTAACTTTAAAACATGGACTCATTTAGATTACTAAGCACGAAATTTTCTGCGGAAGATAAATTTTTTCGTTCTTTGGTTTTTATTCTTATAATATTTAGACGAATCAGGTTTCGCGTTGTAATTGTGACTATTTTTTTGTAATAGTTTTTGAATTTTTGTTTTTTGCCTAAGTTTATTTTATGACTTAGGAACTAAAAGTTGATTTTTTTTTAATTAAAAAAGAAAAATTTAAATGAATGTGCTTTTATTTATTGAGTGAGAGATGGAAAAATAAAATCCTTGTTTGAAAAATCTTCGGTCTGAATTTCACTTTTCAATGTGTATAAAAAACAAGCTAAATCATCCAGCATTTTTGGGTTACATAAAAAAATTTTAAATATCGACAGGCAAAATCGCAGGCCCTTGATTTACTGAACTTTCTTCCGTTTTGCACAAAAAACAACAGGCAATAAATATATTAAAAACAATGGCTTAATGTTTTATCTTCAATTCACTCTGAACACTTGCTTTTTTTTCTATCTGAGTAACAATGAGCTTGTCACTTAGAGAGAATTAGGACCGAGTCTGGGACGCTGAGGAATTCTTCGCCAAAGCGCTCTTCGACACCATCCAACTAGCTTATTTATCAGGTCATTTGCAGTTTTTTTAGCGAATGGCAGAGTAGGCTTTTCTCTTGCAGTGCCGTTTACCTGTAATAGGTATTGTTACATTGCCCAAAAAAACGGCCTCGAAAGAGGCCGTACTTAATTCTAATGTCATAAAAATTATTTATAGCATAATTTTAAGCTTCTAACACACCGCGCATCTTTTTCATGGCGTTATTTTCGAGCTGGCGTATGCGTTCTGCTGAAACATTGTACTTATTAGCTAATTCTTGCAGGGTTGTTTTTTTATCCGCCAACCAGCGTTGAGCCAAAATATCTCGGCTACGATCATCAAGACAGGTCAAAGCGTCTTGAAGCCGATCCTGGTCATTTATTTTGCTATCCTGAGCTTGGACTAGGATTGCGGGATCAGCGCTCATATCTTTTAGGTAGCCGGCTGGTGATTGATAGGCAGTTTCATCGCTATCATCGTTTGGGCCATCAAAGCCAATATCCATGCCGCTTAGTCTAGATTCCATTTCCAGAACAACTTCGGGCTTAACACCTAAATCTTTTGCAACCTGGTTTACTTCTGCCTGAGTAAACCAAGCCATGCGTTTCTTTTTACTGCGTAGGTTAAAAAATAGCTTACGTTGTGCTTTAGTCGTTGCAACCTTAACAATTCTCCAGTTTTTGAGGATAAATTCATGCATTTCTGCTCGAATCCAGTGCACTGCGAAGGAAACCAAGCGAACGCCAACGCTTGGGTCGAAGCGGCGAATTGACTTCATTAGGCCAACATTGCCTTCTTGGACAAGATCGTTAATGGCTAATCCGTAACCAGAGTAACCGCGGGCTATATAAACTACATAACGTAGCTGGGCCATGACTATTTTTTCTGCAGCCTGTAAATCTTCGTTTTCTCGATACAGGACTGCTAATTCGTGTTCTTCTTCTCTGCTAAGCACAGGAATTTGATTAACAGCTGAAACATAGCTTTCAAAACTGCTAATAGGACTTGGCAGTGCAATCGCTTTTGTTGGAACTAGTGCTGTTGTTGTAGACATAGTTTGTTCCTTTTCTATTAAGTAGCCGCATTAAATCTAGGGCTATACTGGCACTCTAACTCTTCGAGTGCTGAAATATTCCGCCCATTCTAGCACTCTATCGGTCTGAGTGCTAAATACTTTGACAGCAAAAAAGGTCAAAGTTTCATAGTTTTACAGCATACTTACAAAATTGAATAGTTAATAACCAGTTGACTGAGGGGATTTTTACTGGCCAGTGCCAGTCTCAGCATCGGAATTTTCAGCCATAGGGCTGTATGAAACACCGTCGGCTGCATAGATGCAAATCCGATTTCTGCCCCTTTCTTTAGCAGCATAAAGTGCTTTGTCTGCATAGGACAATAAAGTCGTCAGGCTGGTATCTGGATGGTCAACTGTTGAGGCCATGCCAATTGATATAGTGATTAATACACTCATTGGTTTTAATAGTTCGATTTTACGGCGCAAAACCTCAGCCTTTGCATGGATTTCCCTGCCATTTACATTAGGCATAATAATGGCAAATTCTTCACCGCCAAAGCGTATGATCATGGCGTTTTTTGGGAAACTTTGATTGAGCAGCTCGCCCAATGCAGCTAAAACATGATCACCAGTAATATGACCAAGGTTATCATTAATCTTTTTGAAATGATCAATGTCCATTAATATTGCCCATACTGGCTGATTATCTTTGTCTTTAAGAAAGGTTTCACCGTGATCAAGTAAATAACGTTTACTTCTAACACCGGTTAAGCTGTCGGTTGCAGCAATGCGCTTCATTTCTTCAGCTTGATAACGTAAGGCGTTAAATTGTTGTTTAATGAGTAATAAGCTGCGTATGCGAGCAATTAAAACTTCTTCAACAATAGGTTTGGTAACGAAATCATTGGCACCCGCATGAAAAACTTCCACTTGGCGCTCTTCATTGTCGGTCACAGTGACAACCAATACCGGCATCTCTTGTTGTGATAAATGCAATCTGGTGCGAATGGCGTGCAATAGGTCACCGCCAGTGAGCCTACCTTTTAAATAAAAGTCTGTCATGACTATATCAATTTGGTCTTCTTCTTCAGCATCTTGTTCCAATGACTCGGCAATTATCTCTAAAGCTTTTTCTGCGGTGGTGGTGTGGGTAATTTTAAGCCCATGTTTTTCCATGATGCTACAGGTCACTAGGGCTGCTGTACGGCTATCCTCAACATAAAGTATTCGACCAACCAGCCCCGAATTACGTCGGCTAAAGTTTTTAATGAAATCGACAAATGCTTGGTAGCCTAGGGATTTATCAAAATAATCGGTAACACCTGCATCAAAACCTTCGCGTAATAGGCGGTCATCGGCATCGCCTGAGACAACAATAATAGGAGTGTAATGGTGAGTATCCGATTTTCGCGTGGCACGCGTTAAATCTAAGCCATCCATATCTGGCAGCATTAACGCAGTAGTTATAAGATCAAATTGACCGCCATTTAGATAGGAAAGCGCTTCTTGACCAGTACCGCAGGTAGTGATCATATTGTTTTCCATTTCATTACGTAAAATGCGGGCAATAATGGTTCGGGATACTTCTGATCCGTCGACAACCATGATGCTCGTTGATTTTTTTTTCATTTATGAAATTACAGATACTCTGAATAGTTTATAAAAAATGACTCGCGCTCTCGGTTGCGCCTTGTTCCTATTTTGTTGTTCCTGAAAAAGCAGTTTTTAAGCTATGTTGGCTCAATTTGGCGTAAATGTCGGTAACTTGCCATCCAAGATCCGAGCCAACCTAGACTGGCTCCAAGCGCAATAATGATTAAAATAGCATTCGCGTCGAGTATTGAAAGCTGAAACCTCGCTTCACTCAGTTGTGAAAATTCAGCAATCGGTGTTTTTAAATACACTGTACTTATTATAGTAATGATACAAGCAAATATACCACCTATTACGCCGTACCATAGGCCGCTATAAAGCAAGGGTCGACGAATATAGCCATTATTGGCGCCAATCAATTTTGTCACTATTATTTCATCTTTTCGGTTTAATATTTCCAATCGAATAGTATTGCCCACGATTAGAAAAATACCGACGGCGAAAATAATAACTAAAACTAGAACTGTTCTATTAACGATCTCAATTAGTTTCGATAAGCGTTTAACCATGAGTGTATCTAATAATATAGTTTGAGTTTCACCATGTTGCTGCAATTTATTGGCAAATTTTTCAATTGATTCAGGATTCGCTAAAGCAGCGTTGAGTGAAATAATGAGAATTGAAGGAAAGGGGTTTTTTTCGCCTAGTAACTGCAAAGTATTTCTGCCCTTGTAGATCTCTTTATACTCCGCCAAGGCCTGCTTGGAGGTCATGAGTTTAACGTGGGCAACTAAAGGATGTTTGCGTAATCGATCAGCTAAACCTTGAATCTTTGGAAGGGAGACAGATTTTTTGCTGAACAAACTTATTTGTGCGCTTTCGTTCCATTGCTGATTCATTGATTTGACACTATCGGCAATTAAATACAAGCCAGTCGGCAGAGTCAGTGCGATGGCAATTACTCCATAAGTGAGCAGGCTAGAAAAGGGCGAGCGGAGTTGTTGCATTAATGCTTGAATTAAACTTTGCGCATGATGTTTTAGATAGTGGCGAAAATGTTCGTGCCATTTAACTGCTGATTTATGTGCTTGGTACTGAGACTGACGATAACTACTGACACCATTCGTACTACGCGCAGATTTGTCCTTTGCGCGATAATCGTGGCCAGAGGGTGCTGCTCCATAGGGCATATTAATGTTTCTTTCGGTAATCTTCGATGAGCTTACCCTTGTCTAGTGTAAGGACACGTTCGCCGTAGCGTAATAACAAATCGACGTCATGACTGACAACGACTACGGTGACACCAACCTGATTAAATTCTACAAACAAGTCCATAATTTCTTTGGAAAGAGCCGGATCTAAATTACCAGTTGGTTCATCGGCTAAAATGACGCTGGGTTTGCTTACGATGGCACGCGCGATGCCAATACGCTGTTGCTCACCAGAAGACAAGCGCATAGGCAGCTTATTTTCATATTGTAACAAGCCGACTTTATCAAGAGATGCACGCACGCGTTTTTTAATGTCTTTATTTTTATAGCCGGTAATTTCGAGCGGCAGAGCAACATTGGCAAAGACTGATCGATCACTCAGTAATAAATTGTTTTGATAAATCATGCCTATTTTTCGTCGATGATAAGGAATGACAGTGCGCCGAATTTTCTTCAGGTTTCTTTTATCAAATACTATTTGACCGCCGCTCGGTTTTTCAATGAGCGCAATCAATTTTAATATAGTGCTTTTACCGGCGCCAGAATGTCCAGCAATAAAGACCATTTCGCCTTTTTCGATCGAAAAACTAATGTCGCTCAAGGCATCGTGGCCACCAGGGTAACGTTTACTTATGTTATGTAGTTGAATCATTTGGCAGCACGTCATTGGCTGAGGAGTCGGTTTTAATTATTACAGTTTCGCCGCGGGATATCCAGAGACAGCTTTGTGGCGGCGTAAGATTTGACTTTGTGTAGCCCAGCTCTTCAGAGCCGGGGGAGATTCAAATTCACGCTAAAATTGAAAAAAAACCCACCCCAGCTGATTGAATCAACAATCGATGTTACGAGATTGCTTCGGCGTGTTCTCCGAACGCAACTCGCAATGACCAAGCAACTAAAACAAAGCCTCAATAAACTGATCTACATCAAACTCTTGTAAGTCTTCAATGCCTTCACCTACACCAATGAATCGAATTGGTGTTTTGAGTTCGTTAGCAATTGCGAAGATCATCCCACCCTTGGCAGTGCCGTCTAGTTTAGTTAATACTATGCCGCTAACATCGACCGCCTTGCTGAATTCTTTGGCCTGAGATAAGGCGTTTTGACCCGTTCCTGCATCGAGAACAAGTAAAACTTCATGCGGCGCTGATGGATCTAGCTTAGACATGACGCGTTTAACTTTGATTAATTCGTCCATTAAATTGGCTTGGGTGTGCAGCCGACCTGCCGTATCAGCAATAAGAACATCAATATTCCGCGCCTTAGCTGATTCGATCGCATCATAAATAACTGAGGCGGAATCTGCCCCAGAGCCCTGAGCGATAACGGGAACCGCATTGCGTTCACCCCAGGTTTGCAGTTGCTCGACTGCAGCGGCACGAAAAGTATCGCCTGCAGCCAGCATAACTTGTAGACCTGATGCTTTAATGTGATGAGCTAGTTTGCCGATGGTTGTCGTTTTGCCGGCACCATTGACACCCACCGTTAAAATAACAAAGGGTTTTTTGCTGGGATCTAGGCGAAGCACTTGTGCACAAGGCTTAAGTTGTGCTTTTAGGCTTTCACGTAAATGCTGTATCACTGCAGCGGAATCGAGGAGCTGATTGCGTGATAATTTTTCGGTGAGCTCGCTAATTGTTCGTTTAGTAGCTTCGACGCCTAAATCTGCAACCAACAATTGAGTTTCGATTTCCTCAAGCAGGTCTTCGTTGATAGTTTTTTGGCCTAAGACAAGATTTGCCAGGTTATCGGTGAGACCGGCTTTGGTTTTTGAAAGACCTTGTTTTAATCGACCTAACCAATTCGATTCTTTCTTATCTGCTTGAGATTCGGTGTTTTTATCACCGTTTTTACTTTTTTTAAAACCGAACATAATAATGAGTGTCTGTATAAGTTTACGCCGAAGCGATTATGTGGAGCAAATAAATGCCCATGAAGCTGATATTTTATTCTATTATTAGTTAGAGATCTTTTATTAGTTAAAGATCTTTGCGCGAATACTGCGAAGTCAGATAACTGCGTTAAAAGCCTTCTCAAAATGCTCGTTTATTACGTGTAAACTACGCTTTTTCGTCGGCTTTTGCCTTGTTCTCTGAATTCTCGCTAGCCGTGCAAAGGTCTCTAGTCGTTCCGGCAAATGAGCTATTAACACGTTAATTTTTACAAATTGTTTAAAAGTCTGATATGGATTTGGCTCGCCAAAGCGTGTTACATTCTTGTTTCTTAAATTTATCAATCACTTAAACTTACGATGGAGTAAAAATTTAAGTCACTTGCAGAATTTTGAAAGCTTAGCAGCGAATGGCGACTAATGCTTGATAAGTTTCGATATTGCCATATAAATAAATATGATTATTCATGTTGTGATAATTTCGCAATTCGTAACAGTTTCTCCGAAAAATATTGAAAAGGATAACTAATGAAATTAATTAGATACCCAGTTATGTCAATTATACTGATTTCTCTAATGCTGGCTTGTTCTAGCGAAGAGTCAGTGCAAATTGAAAAATCAGGTAAAGTTTTTGAGTACAAATTAAAAAATGGACTGCGTTTAATAGTCAAAGAAGACCACCGTTCACCAGTCGTGGTATCACAAGTTTGGTATAAGGTTGGATCGAGTTATGAGCATAATGGTATCACTGGAGTATCACATGTATTAGAACATATGATGTTTAAGGGCACCAAGCAGTTAAAGCCAAATGAATTTTCTAAAATCATAGCGGCAAATGGCGGTAGAGAAAACGCGTTTACCGGCAAAGATTACACGGCGTATTTCCAGCGATTAGAAAAAAGTCGTTTAAAAGTGAGTTTTAAACATGAAGCTGATCGGATGCAAAATCTAATTTTATCTCCCAAGGAATTCAAGAAAGAAATTAATGTCGTTATGGAAGAAAGACGTTTGCGAACGGAAGACAAACCTACGTCCTTAACTTATGAGCGCTTCAATTCAGTCGCATTTCAAAGCAGCCCCTACCGTGCACCAATCATTGGTTGGATGAATGATCTAAAGAATATGAGAGTGGATGATTTAAAGCGGTGGTATAAGAGGTGGTACTCGCCAAATAACGCCATCGTTGTAGTGGTAGGTGATGTAGAGCCGAAGGAAGTATTGAAATTAGCACAAAAACATTTTGGTTCACTTAAACCAAGCAAAGTTAGGCCTCCCAAACCACAAACGGAAATCCCACAAACAGGCGAGAAGCGAATTATTGTTAAGGCGCCAGCAAAGCTAGCTTATTTACTGATGGGCTACCATGTGCCGTCAGTTAAAACTGCGAAGGCAAGTGAAGATTGGGAGCCGTACGCATTAGAGGTGTTAGCGTGGGTCTTAGACGGCGGTCGTAGTGCTAGGTTTAATACTAGTTTGGTTCGTGGTACTTCAGTCGCAAGCAGTGCAAATGCTTACTATGATCCCTTTGCAAGGCTCTCTACTTTGTTAATACTCGACGGAATACCAGGTCAAGGCAAATCCATCGAGCAGTTAGAGAAAAGTTTGCGAGAACAAATTGAAAAACTTAAAACTGGATTAGCGACAGAAGACGAGCTAATACGAGTCAAGGCTCAAGTAGTTGCGGAAAACGTTTATCAGCGTGATTCGATGTTTTACCAAGCAATGTTAATCGGTCAAATGGAAGCAAAAGGTTATCCTTGGAAAATGGTTGATGATTATGTAAAACGAATTAATCAAGTGACAGCACAGCAAATTCAAGATGTGGCGAAAAAATATTTACGAGATGATCGGCTAACTGTGGCCAGATTAGATCCGCAGCCTCTCGGTAAAAAGGTTAAACGCAAAAGTAGTATTTCTGGAGGTCGTCATGGGAGATAATTTTAAAGCTAAACTAAAAACACATAATGTTATTTCAGTACAACTCATTAGTTTTGTTTTATTGTTAGGCGTCAGTGTTTCGCTTTGGGCGTCGCCCGACATTAAAAGTTGGAAAACAAAAAATGGCGCAAAAGTTTATTTTGTTAAAGCGAGCCAAATTCCCTTGGTTGATATTCGGGTATTGTTTAAAGCGGGAAGCGCTAGAGATAAATCTAAACCAGGCCTGGCGGTACTAACCAATAGGATAATGCCTATGGGTGCTAACGGTAAAGTCGCGAAATATATAGCGAATCAATTTGAGAGTGTTGGCGCGAAGCAGGGTAATGGGGCACAAAGAGATTCGGCCAATTTTTCATTACGTACTTTGTCTAAGAGTAAAATTTTGGACAAAACGACTGGCATGTTGGCGACCTTAATATCTTCTCCCGACTTTAATGAAAAAGATTTAATCCGAGAAAAAAGTCGGGCTTTAATTGGTTTAAAACAATTAGATCAATCGCCCTCATCTATAGCAAAAAAACGTTTTTATAAAGAACTCTATGGGGATCATCCTTATTCAACTCTTCCAAGTGGTACCGTAGAGGGAATACAATCAATTACGAGAGAAGATTTAGTCAATTTTTATAAAAAGTATTATGTAGCGAGCAATGCAGTTGTCGCAATCGTTGGTGATTTAACTGAGGATGAGGCTAAAGATCTAGCCAATCGATTAGTGGCTAATCTGGAAGAAGGTAAACCAGCCGAAAAATTACCTGACGTGAAGCCAATTGAAGTGGCTAAAACAATTAAACTTGATCATCCTTCATCTCAGACTCACATTTATATGGGTCATGTAGGCGTTTATCGTGGCGAGAAAGATTATTATGCTTTGTATCTAGCGAATCATACTTTAGGGGGTGGAGGCTTAGTGTCGCGCTTAGGGGATGAGGTGCGTGAGAAGCGAGGTTTGTCTTACAGTGTGTATAGTTATTTTATCCCTATGCAAAAATCTGGACCTTTTATATTGGGCATGCAGACTAGTAACTCGAAAGCGACTGAAGGACTAAAGGTATTAAGAAGCACCTTAGATACTTTTCACAAAGAAGGCATGAAGGCAGACGAGTTTAAAGCGTCAACGAAAAACATTACCGGCGGTTTTCCATTGAGAGTTGATACCAATAAAAAAATCGTAGAGTATATTGCGATGATTGGCTTTTATGAATTGCCGATTACTTATCTTAAGGACTTTAATAAGCACATAAATGCTTTAAAGTTAAAAAACGTCAATACTGTATTTAGTAAACGTGTTAATCCGAAAAAAATGATTACGGTCATCGTTGGAGGTAAGTAGATTAGGCAAAAATGAGTTCCAAATCTAATTCAAAGAAGGGATCGAATAGAGTAAGAATAATTGGCGGTAAGTTTCGTGGCCGAATGATAGAATTTATTAGTCATGAAACTTTACGGCCAACACCAGATCGTGTCCGCGAGACTCTATTTAATTGGTTGCAGCCCTACATTATTGGCGCGCATTGCTTAGATCTTTATACTGGTAGCGGTGTACTTGCAATTGAATCAAAATCGAGAGGCGCGACGCAGGTTTTAGCGGTTGATAAAAATTCACAAACAATAAAAATGTTGCAGAAGCAAATTGAGAGATTAGGTCTCTGCGATATAGATCTAAAGAGACAAGATGTGCTTAATTATTTGGATGCGGCGAATTCAGCTAGTTTAAATAAGTACGATATTGTCTTTATAGATCCTCCCTACCAAGATAAAGTCTTCGATAAAATTTTTGCTCGTCTTGAGTCGAATGAGTGGCTTAAGCCCAAGGCGAAAATATACTTTGAAGCAAATTATCAAGTGAGCGAAGAAGTGTTACCGTCTAGCTGGTCAATGTTAAAGTCCAAAAAAGCAGGCCAGATTAATTATTATTTGGCCGAAAGCGAAGGGGTCAAGTCTACTTTGTAGGGATCTTTTTACAAAGTTATCAATGCATCTTATTAGTTTTGTAAAAAGATCCCTACAAAGTAGACTTGACCCCTTTGCGATAAGCTTTAAACTACACCAATGAAACAAGCACTTACCGCGATTTATCCGGGCACATTTGATCCTATTACGCATGGTCATTCAGACTTAGTGAATCGTGCCAGTAATTTATTTAAGAAAGTAATTATTGCGATCGCAGTTAACCCCAGCAAGCAGCCTGTGTTTGACTTGCAGCAAAGAATTGACTTAACAAATGAAGTCTTGGCTGACTTTGATAACATTGAAGTATTGCCGTTTGATATCTTATTAGTCGATTTTGCCAAAGAGCATGATGCACAGGTCGTCATTCGCGGCATTCGCGCGGTTTCAGATTTCGAGTTTGAATTTCAATTGGCGAGTATGAATAGACGTTTGGCGCCAGATATTGAAACCATTTTCTTAACCCCTGCAGATAAATTAGCCTACATTTCCTCAAGTTTGGTTAAGGAGATAGCTTCTCACGGCGGTGATGTAAGCCCGTTTGTGCATTCAAGTGTAAAGGCTGCACTTAAAACCAGATTAGGGTAAAATCTCCCGCTTGTTCTTGAAAAGGTCGTATTTGAGCGTTTACTTTGTTCGCTAAGTGCTTTTTGACCATGGATGTTCTTATGCGTCGAAGCACAAGGGCCGTTCACGCACATCCGTGTGCTCCACGGCATAAGGACGTCGTGTCCAAAATGTGCGAGAGACGCCGTGCTCATTTACCATTATGTAAAATCCGCTCCGGGTCACTTAGCTGCCTCGTAACCTCAACAAATAGATCCTTTTCAAGAACAACCGTAGTGAAAAATTGTATTTCATGAATAGGTTTTATTGCGTGACAGCATTAGCTATAAGCTATAGGCTAGATACTAGATACGTTATATCCTAAGCAATGCGCTTTTAATTTTGTAATTAGACAGGTATTTTGTAATGGCATTATTAATAAACGAAGAATGTATTAATTGTGATGTGTGCGAGCCCGAGTGCCCAAACGCAGCCATTACCCAAGGTGACGAAATTTACGAAATTGACCCGGATTTATGTACTGAGTGTATTGGCCATTATGACGAGCCGCAGTGTGTTTCAGTTTGTCCTGTAGATTGTATTCCTAAAGACCCCGCTCATGTCGAAAACAATGATCAATTAATGGAAAAGTACAAAGGTTTACAAGACGATGATGAAGTAGCTTGACAAAACGAATTTTTATGATCATTTGTAGCCCGCACGGAGCGTTCGAAGAACGCGTACTGCGGGAAAGATGTTAAACATGGCCTAGCCCGCATTTCTCACAGCCCATTTACTGCGACGGCCCAATTGCATACTATGACTCGTTTTCACTCGGTCCAAGCGCTCGACATAGTGT
>QIKQ01000248.1 GCA_003233075.1 Gammaproteobacteria bacterium | reverse complement strand
AAACTAAATGGATATTACTTAAAAATGGTAACTTAGATTTTCGGATGTCTATTGCCCTAGGAAAAAGAAAATATATTAAATCTATATTTATTCCTTACATAGAACATTATAATTCCGACGCGGAAATTAAAATTCTTATCCGAATTCACCAATCATATTTGATAGATGGGTTAACGGGTAATAAGGGAAAAAGGAAAGATTATTTTCGATATATTGAAAATTCTAATATCGAAGGAATGTTAATTAGTGGACATGATTTATCCAGAGATGATAAACCAATACTTAGAGCATCAGGATTAAAATTATCGAATAATTTTAAAATTTTACAATACGAGTTTCATCCGGTACCATTTTATGCATCCGTTTTTATGTTATTTATGGGCGTAGCATGCTTAATTATTTTTGAAAGAATGCGAAAAAAACTCAGTGCTAATACTTATGTATAGTCCTGTTTCAATATTTTTTGGTAATTGTAATTTTATTAGGTTATGCTCTTGATTGGATGATTTTAGCATTCTTTGCCACTGCTTTAATGGGACTATTTATAAATAGTGAGCCTTAATCGTCAGCTAGTGAGAACAAAAATTGTTCGTCGCCAACGTTTTGACAACGTCAACTCATGGCAGAAACTTACGGTAGTATCAGCTCAACTCCATCGTCCGCTGTAGGACGCTTAATCTAATTCCTTTTTGCTCCATTGCCCTGGTATCAAAGCCCGAAAATCTTGTTCGGTTATGCAGTAAGACAGAGAAATCACAAGCAAGCCACATTAATAACTATTGCTTGGATTACCTACAGGAGACGCTTTGATGTTCTGCAGTTGGCAGAAACATCGTAATCAAATCGTGATGCAAGCATAATTTTTTTGTGATTTGATATTTAACGATTTAATAGTATTTTTTCAACTTTTTTAAGATCATCCTCTGTGTCAACTCCGTGTCCAGGCGGTTCATCGACTATATCGACTACAATTTTATAGCCATTATAAAGTGCTCTTAATTGCTCTAGCGCTTCAAGCTCTTCCAGTTCACATTTTTCCATGGAACTGTATTTCTTAAGAAACCCAACTCGATAGGCGTAAATTCCTATATGGCGATATACATTTGATACTTTTTGATTATTAGTTTCCCGATTATTAGTATCTACTACCTGGGTAAAACCATCTCGATTCCATGGAATGGCTGCTCGGCTAAAATAAAGTGCAAACCCTTGCTTATCCCTAACGACTTTTACAATATTGGGATCAAATTGATCTTTGCCAGTTTTAATCGGAGTTGCTAACGTCGCAATTGAAGCGTCTTTATTAGTATACAAACTAGTTGCTAAGTTATTTATTAATTCAGGCTCAATCAGCGGCTCATCGCCTTGAACATTAATAACAACGATATCGTCTTGCCAGCCTTTTTTAGTCACAACTTCAACCAGCCTATCCGTTCCAGTCGTATGTGAGCTTGCCGTCATGCAGACTTGAGCGCCAAACCCCGTGGCAACACTATTCACTTTCTCACTGTCAGTCGCAATTATAATTTCACTCGACTCGCTTTTTTTAGCTTGCTGATATACCCATTCGATTAACGGCTTACCGGCAAGCGGTAATAATACCTTTCCTGGTAGACGCGTTGAATCATATCGAGCAGGGATAATAACTTTAAAATTCACTTAAACTCAGCCTATGTCACTTCTTCATCTGCCGGCATTTCGCGTGCTTCATTCTCAAGTAAGACAGGCAAACCATCTTTTATCGGAAATGCAAGTCGATCCAAGCGACATATTAACTCTTGTTTATCCTTTTTATATAACAGCTCTCCCTTACATATTGGACATGCAATGATATCAAACAATTTTGCATCCATAATTCTCTCCGTTATTCTCGATTAAAACTAGTGCATTAAGAAGAAATTTAAATAAACTCAAAGTATACACCAATTTGATTGGTCTTAATATTAGCCGTAATTTATGGATCAATAAGTTTCGATTTTAGCTTTTACCATCTTATCAAGTTTACGCATAAAATCCTTATCCGTTTCAACTTCGATTCGAACATACCAAGCATCATCAAGCTCTAAACTAGAACATTTAACCGCATCTTTTTCCGTCATGACTATTGGTATTTTCTTTTCAAATTTAAAATCTTCAAATCGATATGAATGGTGATCTGCAAACCGATGTCGATTTACTATAATTCCATTTGCCTCTAATAAACTAAAAAATTTCTCCGGATGAGCGATGCCTGCAATCGCATTAACTTCTGCACCCTGAAATCGATCGAGATCTAAGGCTAGCTTTTCATTTGTAGCGGCTAAACCCTCTAAGGCAAAGAGTTTGGTTGAACTAAGTGAAAAATAGTGTGCTTTTTCACTAATTCGGTTTTCAATTATCAAATCTACCTTGCTGCGATGTCGCAATGACTCTCTTAATGGCCCAGCTGGCATAATAAATCGGTTTCCATATTCTTGATTAGCTTGCTCGACTAAGATATCTATATCTCGACCTAGTGCAAAATGTTGTAAACCATCATCGGCGATAACAATATCAACATTCGTCTTACTAAGTAAATAACGTACTGCATTAACTCGATTGGGATCAATCACGACTGGACATTTCGTACGTCGAGCAATTAGCAAAGGCTCGTCACCGACTTCACCAGCTGAATCATCCTTTTGCAATAACCTTGGGAATAATTTACTGTTCGCGCCATAACCACGACTGACAATGCCAACATTGTAACCGTTTGCAGAGAAATAACTTGCAAGTAAAATTACAAGGGGCGTTTTCCCAACACCGCCTACAAAAATATTTCCAACCACGATCGTGACTACATCAAAATGTGTCGTTTTTAAGATACCTATTTTGTATAAGGCTCGACGAAATTCAGCTATCAAATAAACCAAGAATGCGATAGGTAGGAATAATATTGTTTTCCAATGATACTTTTTATTGAAATATTTAGGATAAAACACAGTTCACTCTACTAGATTGCATCTTTGTTAATGAAGCTCTGAGTTAATCAGAACTTCCTCAGTCTTTAAACTGGTTTTTGTAATAACGAGCATAAAAGCCATTGAGTTCGAGCAAGTGCTTGTGAGTACCCGTTTCTACTATTTCGCCATTTTCTATTACTATTATATTATCGGCCGATTCAGCAGTCGATATTCGATGGGTAATAACCAGAGTTGTACGGTTTTCACTTAGTTTCTCAATGCCTTGCTGCACAAATTTTTCCGATTCAGAATCAAGTGCTGAAGTCGCTTCATCTAAGATTAGAATTGGGGCGTTTTTTAATAAGGCTCTCGCAACCGCGACTCTTTGTTTTTGCCCACCTGATAATTGAATTCCGCCTTCGCCAACAATGGTGTCCAGGCCATCATCCCATTCATTGATAAAATAAAGAGCGTGAGCTGCATCAGCGGCGGACTCTATTTCAGCTCGAGAAATATTTTCCGTAACACCATAGGCAATATTATTTGCCAAAGTATCATTAAATAAAGTTATACTTTGGCTCACAAGAGCAAACTGAGATCGCAAGCAGGGTAATTTAAATTCCTTTATATCCACCCCATCAATTAAGATTGCGCCTTCCGTTAATTCATAAAACCGAGGCAGTAGACTAACAAAAGTAGACTTGCCTCCGCCTGACTTACCGACTATAGCAATTTTCTGACCGGCGTCTATTTTAAGATTAATGTTACTTAATACTTGTTTGCCTGTTTTTATAATGGATTCAGATGTTTGCCTTGCATTAGCGCTATAGGTAAAACTTACATTATCAAATACTATTTCGCCTTTCACTCTTTTAACTTCTCGCCTTCCGGTATCGCTTTCCCCATGTAAATCCAAAAATGCAAACACACTTTCCCCGGCTGCAATGCCTTTCTGAATAGAACTATTAACTGTGGTCAAACGTTTTAAACAGGGAATAATTAAAAACATAGCTGTTATATAGGCAACGAAATCCTCAGCCGAGGTTTTTTCCTTTAATAATAAGTAAACTGCAAGTGCAATGAACAATCCAACTAAGAATTGTATTAAGGAAGAACTCGATATAACGACTGCAAAATACTTAATGGTTTGTGATTTATTTTTTCTGTTGATCTTCTCAAAACTATCGGCTTGCTGATTGGCACCATTATGTAACTTAATTAATTTCTCGTTATCAGTCGTCTCTTGCAGACTGGTGGTAATCACGCCCATCGATTCTTGAATTCGTTTACTCGTTTTCCTGAAACGCTCGCTAAGCTTGTATAGAAAATAACCCAGCAAGGGACCAATAGTTATAAATATTAAAGTTATGATTGGTTGGTAATAAAATAGTAAAGAAAAAATACCGATTATAGTTAATGAGTCTCTAATCAAAATTGTTATAGCGCTAGTGATTGAGTCACCCATTTGTTCAGCATTAAAAGTGAAAATAGAAATTAATTTTCCAGACGAGAATTTATCGTAATAAGATGATGGCATTAAAAGTAAACGAGAGAACATGTCTTTTCTGAGAGCGTATATTGTGGTTCTACTTATCCAAGCCATGCAACTCCCGGACAATAGGGTCATTGATGCCCTGACAAATATGACAAGTACAAGTAACAAGGGGGCGCTGACGAGATCACTGCGATTATTAGCGACTGAATTGACGTCAACCAGTTTACCGAGGACCGGTGCAAAAGCCACTTCACTTATTGCAAGCAGCACCATCGAACAGACTGCAAGCAAAAATAGTGGCCAGTGAGGCCTTGCGTATGCAAATATTCGGCGATAGGTTTCTAGGCCTGATTTGGATTTTGAGTCGATCGACATATTAAGGATTTAATTAAAAGCATATTCATCATTTGAACGATATTTCAGCCTATTCTTATTCGAAATAACAAGTATAACTTTAATTGATATCTAATATCTACGCCTTATTTCTCTGGTGGCTGTGTTAGTATCGAAAAATTTTTAAATCCCAATTGCATTAAAGAATCCACTACTCGAATAAACGATTGATGAGGCGATTTTGCATCTGCTCTAATTGCAATTTTGGTATTTCTATCACCACCCGATATTTTCTTTATTGCTCGCTTTAAACCTTTCACATTTAGATGCACGACATCAAAAACCTCAGCCTTACCTCTCAAATTAGCCGCCGCTTTTGCCGTGTATATTTTTTTAATTCGAGTCATGCCTGCCGGATTAATAATTATCTCTAAACCAATGGCTAGTTGGGATTTTTTAAATGTTGGGCTTGATTCCGGTAAATTAATCGCAATTTCATTATCCTTCTTAAAAGTAGTTGACACCAATAAGAAAATTAATAGCAAAAATACCACATCAATCAAAGGCGTAATATTGATGTCTGGTGTTTCTTTGACATGCCTCTTTAGGTTCATGCCCTCTTACCAGGGGGTTGCGATTGCTTAGAATGCATCACTTCTACGAGTTTGATTGCTTCTTGTTCCATAAATATAACAAGCTCATCTACTCGGCCGCGAAAAAACCGATAAAACATAATAGTAATAATCGCGACAATCATTCCTGCTGCTGTCGTGATTAAGGCTTCTGCGATTCCACCTGACAGGCTACGCACATTGCCACCACCAATTTGTTCCAACTTATTAAACACCTTAATCATACCGAAAACCGTACCAGTTAAACCCAGCAAGGGAGTAATGGTCGCGATCGTGCCAAGCGTATTTAATCCGCGCTCAAGATCGTGAACAACATGTCGTCCCGTCTCCTCGATGCTGTCTTTCATTATATCTCGGGGAGAATTTCGATTGGATAAACCTGAGGCAAGCACTCGACCTAATGGAGAACTTTTACGCATCGCTTTGATACGTTCGCTGTCTAGTTGGTTTTTCCGTTCCCAGTGCCATACCTGTGCAACGAGATGTTGCGGGATAACTCTACTTTTTTGTAATTGCCAAAGCCTTTCCCCAATAAGTGCCAGTGCGAATATTGCGCACATAACAATTGGGTACATCAATATACCGCCGTCTTTAAATATTTCCCACACTGCTCAATCCACCTTTATGTGTAAGTTTAGATATGAAATTATAATTTTAAATGCCTTATTACTAAGCAAGTTTTAATATATCTTTACCCGACAATATATACGAAACCAGTCTCGGATGTAAGCACCCAGTCAGTAAAAACAGGAAATTCGTTAAAATTAACTTTTATGTCTTGCACAAAATTCATCAAGAAATAATTATCGGATTTTTATCTGATCTACCAAGCAACTCTCTTGCACTCTTAGTTAATTTCAATAAGCTCATGCTCCCAACTACTTTGTTTAATTTAGGAACACCTAATGTATGCAATCTAAATTCCACAATATCAACAGAACGAGATTAATATTGTCCATTATTTGCACATTTATTAAATTTTCTACATTAATATAACTGTCTATATCATTGTTTTTATTAATTTAAATAGACTAAATAAAAAAGAATTAAGATTAGCAAGTGATCATTATTAAATTAAAAGAAGCTCTGAATATTTTTTGACGTAGAGAACTACGAGATAGGGGCACCTCTAAAAATTAGGATATTTGCGCGCTGGCAAGGCGGAGAGCTTTTTAAAAGCGCAGTTTATCGCTGCGGCGACCCCGCATTCTAAAAAGTTCGACAACGCCACCCACGTGTAAATAGACACAATTAGAGTTGCCCATAAATCACTTCGAAGAAACCGAGTTTATACGCTAGTAGATCATGACACAGCCCCGTAATGTGAGAATAGATTAAGCGCAGCAGGCCTGCTTCAGAGATTAATCAAAGACTGCTAAAATAACTTCGTTGATTCAGTCGTTTGCCTGCTTGGAAGAATACTCCGGATGCCTTTGCCAATAATGATAGTTATTAATACGCCAACTCGACTCATGACTTAAACCCACTTTAGCGTCTATTAAAAATTTCAATGTACCATGTTTAATAGTATCAAAAACTTGAATTCCCAACGCCGAATATCGAGCTAAAACTTTAGCACGAGGAAAACCGAACCGATTGGCAAATCCTGCGCTAATTAAAACTATTTCAGCCTGTGTCTGACGTAAAAAATTCCAGGACGACGAACTCAAACTACCATGATGAGGAGCAACTAATAATGTCGTCTTCAATTTATTTGTTTTTTTGTACGTATAAACTAAGCGCTGCTCGACACTGCTGTGTATATCACCTGTAATTAATATTGAGTATTTACCAGCAGATATTTTAAGCACGCAAGATCGATTATTTCTATTTTTTTCTAATTGATGAAACTTTGGGTGTAATAATTCGAATTTTACCCTATCCCAAAACCATACTTGACCTCGGCGACAAGATATACTCGAATTTGTGTATCGCGGAATCAATTCGCTTGATACTAAAATTCCGTAACTTAACAACCCTGAATCAATTATTCCTTTTAAGCCACCAACATGATCCTTGTCAAGATGACTGATCATTATCATATCTAAATACCTAATATGATAATAATTAAAGTAAGGAACAATGACACTAGTGCCCGTATTAAAGCCTGAGCGAAACATTGTGCCGGTATCATACAGCAAACTGCGGTGCTGAGTTTGAATTAAAACTGCTAAGCCTTGACCAACGTCAAATAAAGTTACTAAAACCTGGCCAGGCTTTAGCGCATGACCATAACCAAAAAACATTGGCGCAAGAAAAAAGCAAGCTAATAATTTTATTCTAAACAAGGGCGCATAAATTAATAACGCAAAACCACTCATTACCAGAAATACAAGCGAAAAATGATTTATTACCAAGTACGATCCGCTCGGATTATAATTTTTTAAATAACTTAAAAACGAATCTAAAATATTAATTATTGGATTTAATAAAGAAAATAAAAAAGAGCTTATAAGTGATTCAAATATCATTAACAAACTGGCTATTAAGCTAATCGGTACCAAAATTAACGATACTATGGGAATGGCCACCAAATTAGCGAGCGGTGCGACAAATGAAGCTGATTTAAAAAAATAGAGAGAGAGCGGTGTTATAAATAAAACAAGATAAAATTGCCAACTAAAATATCTGAAATATTTAGACTGCATGCGAGAAGTATTAGTAATCAGCAGTAGGCTACAAACGGCAACAAATGATAAATAGAAACTAACAGATAATAATGCAAAAGGATCAAAAATTAAAATGACTACCATGGCAAATTGTAATCTTTTTACAGCCGGCAAAGGTTTAGCACGTAATTCAAAAAGTAGATAACAAGCCACCATAAGTAGGGCTCTCTGAGTCGGTAAAGCAAATCCCGCTAATGCAGCATATCCCGCTGCTGCCAAAAGCGCGAATACACAAGCAATTTTTGGCGCAGCAATTTTTGAACTTAAACGAGCACTGAAACTCCATAAATGAAACACAAGATAATAGGCAAAACCGGCTAGTAAACTAATGTGCAAGCCTGATATGGCAACGAGATGTGCGGTACCCGTTGCTCTTAATATATTCCACTGCTTTTTAGACAAATGTCGTTTATCACCAACGACTAACGCAGCAATCAATGCATAATTTTCTTGCTTAGTAAATTGTGTTTTTAGTAATTCTGAAATCCGCTCTCTTAGTTTATCTATGCTAGAAAAATCATGTGCCGCTTTCATTAGCCGATTAAACTTGCTTGGTTTTAAATAGGCTGTAGCAACAATTCCTTGTTCATAGGCCCAGGTTTCATAATCAAAACTAGCTGGACTAAAATAGGAGTTTGCTCGACGCAGTTTTAGTTTTAATTGCCAAATATCACCTGATTTTATTCCCAGTGATTCACCATAATAATTTACTAAAATTAGGCCATCAATTTTTGGATTATTTTTATTCACGAGAGGTCTAAAGCGAAATTGAAGTTTTGAGTAATCTGCTGCCCTAATTAACTTGGGTAAACCAACTACCCTACCCTCTATGTTATGCGTTGTGTTATGTAAAGCGAGCGGAATTGGTTTGGGTTTTAAATAATTTGCGTGAAGTAAAGCAACACTAAACCCGGCGAGCAGACTCAGCACTAAATGACTCCATCTAGACTGCCTCAAGTAAACTAGCTTTAGCAATGCCAAAGCCATTACCAGCCAAATATAATGCACTGATAATAATGTTGAGCTGCCTATTACAAGGCTAATACCTGCGATAAATGCAG
Organism: Gammaproteobacteria bacterium; assembly: GCA_003233075.1. Lineage (GTDB taxonomy): Bacteria > Pseudomonadota > Gammaproteobacteria > SZUA-21 > SZUA-21 > SZUA-41. The sequence continues at coordinate 13,417 of QIKQ01000248.1, read as the reverse complement.
TGATTTTCACTTTGATCTACTCAGCTAATTGAAATTGTTTAATGGTCTGTATTAGCGAGTTAGTATTGACTAAACATTGTAAATTTAATAACACTATAAATGCGCAAAATTGTCTGTATATCGGATAAATGATGGAGGAAATGATGTTTTCAGAATACTGGCACTATTGCTGCAATGATCAATCTGAGATCAATGCCATTCAATGTAGATGGATAATTATTCTATTGAGTTAAAATGGTGTAAGATTGCTTTAATGCGCATAAGTTAATAGTTAATAGTTAAGAATTAGGAGATGCTTGAAGCATCGTTTGATCTAATTCTTTTCGTATGCCCATTTCTAGTTCTCATAAACTAAATCAGGCAAGTATTGAATCAGGAAAGTGTAGTTAAAATATATGGCTAAGAAGTTTATAAAAAATATTATGCCCGATCACAATACGATTCGGAATAATAAATATTTAAAAATATTTGGCAGCCTTTTACATGACCCTAACCTTTGGCATCTAAATCGACGTTCGGTATCTGGTGCCTTTGCGATAGGTTTATTTTGCTCGTTTATTCCGCTACCATTTCAAATGGTAATTGCCGCTGCGATCGCAATACCTTTTCGCGTAAATCTACCCATTTCAGTCGCGCTCGTCTGGGTCTCCAACCCTTTAACCTGGGCTCCACTCATCATATTCTCCTATTATCTCGGTGCTTGGATACTTGGAACGCCGACTATTGATATCTCTGCAAAACTCGACGCTTATGAAGATACTAGCGACGCAATCAAAGCTATTTTTAGTATAATTTGGCAACCGTTTTTATTAGGCTGTTTAGTTGCCGGCGTTGTTTCCGCAATTGGAGGTTATTTTACTATACGCATCATGTGGCGACTACATATAGTCAAAAAGTGGAAAGCTCGAAAGCAAAAGCGATTAGCCACAAAATAATACAAAACTAAAATTTAGCAGATTACAAATTATTTCGTCGGCCCTGAAAAAAAGGATAATTTTTTTTAAAGCACGCGCTAACTGAATAAAATGTAGCGTAAAAATGCAAGCCAAGGCCGACTAAACAACTAAAAACTTGCATTTTTTAGCTGCGGTTGTTTCTGAAAAAGGCGTATTTTGTGATGGATACGAGGCAGCCAAGCAACCCGGAGCGCAGTTTACACGCGAGTAAATGAGCACAGGAAGCGCTTGGCGAACGAAGTAGACACTCAAATACGACTTTTTCAGGGACAACTATTTAACAATATTTAGAATGCCGTCTTCTAAGACAAACACTTGATCCATTTTATTCGCTAGCTTTTCATCATGGGTTACGATAACAATACTCGTACCTGCTTTATGATTTAAATCTAACATTAATTCAAAAACGGATTCCGCGGTTCGACTATCCAAATTACCAGTTGGCTCGTCAGCCAACAGACAACTGGGATTGCTAACCAGAGCACGCGCCATAGCCGCGCGTTGACGTTCACCACCAGACAACTCACTAGGCTTGTGAAGCACTCTTTGTTTTAGCCCGACCTTATCTAACATTTCAGTTGCCAATTGACTTGCTTGACCAGTCGAAACGCCCCGAATCAATAATGGCATAGCAACATTTTCCAAAGCAGTTAATTCTGGCATTAGATGATGAAACTGGTAGACAAAACCAAGCGCTTCATTACGCAAATCACCAGATAAAGTATCGTTTAATTGATTAATATCTAAGCCGGTGATTAAAACCTTGCCCCCACTTGGATTATCTAAACCACCTAGGATATGCATTAAGGTACTTTTTCCACTACCCGATGAGCCTATAATAGCGATTCGACTGCCTTTTTTAACGTCGAGATTAATTCCCTTTAAAACTTCAACTTGCAGATCGCCATCAATATAAGTTTTAAAAACATTATCACATTTTAATACGATTTCTTGTTCCGTAAAAAGTGATCTATTGTGTTCCGACTTGTTATATTCTTTTTCCAGCTTACTCATATCGCAAGGCCTCTGCGGGTTTAGTTTTCGCCGCGCTATTGGCTGGATACAAGGTTGCTAAAATACAAACAACAAAACAGGTAAGCGCTATAACGCCCACTTCTACCCAATTGACTTTACCCACAATCGCACTGATATAATAGACACCCGGATCCATAAATCTAAAATTAAATAACCATTCAATGCCTTTTACGATTCGCTCCATATTATAAGCAACTAACACTCCCAGACCAACGCCCATCAAAGTACCAAAACTACCAATAACTGTGCCTTGGACCATAAAGATATTTTTAATTGTTTTAGGACTCGCGCCCATGGTGCGCATAATTGCGATATCCGCTTCTTTATCCGCGACTACCATCACGAGAGTCGAAACAATATTAATCGCTGCAACCAATACCAAAATAAATAAGATTAAACCCATCATACGTTTTTCTGTACCAATCGCTGAAAAAATATTACGGTGCGTATCGAACCAGGTAGTCACCGTAAAGGGAGACGATATATCAGAGAAATACTCTTGTATTTCCACCGCCTTAGACGAGTCTTTTAGTGTTAACTGAACAGTGTCAGCACCTTTTTTCTTATACAGCTTTGCCGCATCCCGAATATTGACCATGACCATATTCGAATCGTACTGCTGCATGTGCAACCTAAAGACACCGACGATGGTAAAACGTTTGTATCGTGGAAGTACTCCCATCGGGCCAACTTGAAATTGTGGTACAAGCAAGGTAACTTTACGTGAGGGGTCTTTCGAACCATTTACAATTAAATCTAAGTGATAAGGGTCTAACAAATGTTCAGCAATCTCATATCCTAAAATAACTCCAAATTTGGTTTTTTTTAAGTCTTCAATCTTGCCATAAACCATGTGCTTTTTAATTTTTGAGACTTCTGATTCAGTATCAGGATTAATGCCTCGAATTTGCACCCCTTTACTTTTCGATCCCAAACTAACTAAACCAAATCCTTTTATATAGGGTGTCGCGCCGATTACTCCTGGATGTTGCTTGGCAAGCTTCGCCGTCTCCTGCCAGTCACCACTAAATTCAGTTAAGGTGAGTGGTGATTCCATACTGAGTAAGCGGGTTTTTATTTCAGATTCAAAGCCATTCATCACTGACATGACAATAATCAAAACCATTACACTTAGGGCAATGCCTATGATTGAGAACAATGAAATAAAAGAAATAAAATGATTTCGTCGTTTTGCTCTGACGTAACGTAAGCCGATAAATAAAGGGAGAGATTTTCGCATAGCCGCTTATTAAACCATAAATTTGTTAGAAAAGCTCGTACAACAATAGCTTAGCGCGTTTACAGCGAAGAGCCACAATCCTACTTACTTCTTGAGCTTCTGCTCAATGTAAATAAAAAAAATTAGTTTATAACTCGATTACCAATTTGTATTCGTAACTTAGAATAGCAATTCAGATCAGTCAAATTGTCATCATATTGTCATTATTAAATTCACTCTAACTTAGTAACATAAACGACACATTTTGCTTATACCTGCATTAATAGTGCTACAACTAGGAAAACTCAGATTAATTCAGGGATTCTGAACAACACCGGCATGTGTCGCCTTAATATGTACTAAGCGATTGACTTCGTGAGGCAAGAAAAAATCACATTTTTTTCTTGTCTTGCTCAAACAATTCGGGAACGAATTGTCCAGAGCTTCGATAAAGTAACAAATAAACTTGAAACCTTTGTTAGGTCACGTATTTGAGCACTTAAAAGCTCAGTTTTTCACCAAACTGACGATAAACTATAGGTAAGTCACATTCGTAGATGCAAACCGGATTGCTATAACAATAGAAATAAGCTTGTTTTCTTTACGGACAAGAAAACACGCAGAGGTTAACTCCATGCCAAAATCATTTTTACCGCTGGCAACAGCAGGACTTTTCGTTTGTCTAATCAATCCTAGTTTTGCCGACATGCTTAATATAAAATCTGTTGCTAGCACGTCTGGGAAAATGACTCAGTTTAAGCGCCCTCAACGTGGCATGTCTATGATTCAAGTACGCGATAACTTTGGTAAGCCAATTGAAGAAAAAGCCCCCATCGGAAAAAATAAAAAAAGACGGATGCACCACGCGATTACTCGTTGGGTCTATTCAGATTTCACAGTTGTTTTTGCTGAAAAACACGTAATTGATACGATTACTTTAAAAATTAAAAATTAGCAGAAAATTTTCCAATCATAACGGTGATGAGTTTTAATAATTTCACTCACCTCGTAATATTAATCTATCGAGTTTAAGCTAGTAGCTGTGCTATCCTAACCATAGCGGGCACAGCAAACAACTGAATAATAGCCATTTACTAATGAATAAAGGGCACCTCTAAAAATTGGCAATTTTGTTCTCAGGCAAGGCGGAGGACTTTTTAAAAGCGCAGCTTATCGCTGCGCGACCCCGCATTTTAAAAAGTCCGACAACGCCGCCCGAGGGCAAAAGGGCACAATTAGAGGTGCCCTAAAGACTATCATAGGCACTCTTTAATAGTATATCGATAAAAAATGATTCAATTACTTCCTGAATGGCACCAACAAAATGGATTGCTACTTACCTGGCCTCACCTAAAATCCGACTGGAAAAAATCTCTAAATCACATTCAATCTTTTTACATCAAATTTATTTCTGAATTATTAAAACATGAATACGTTTTCGTATTATGTCTAGATCAAAATGAATGTGATGATATTCAAGAAAAGCTATCACTTTATACCGCTCAGACATCTAAATTATTATCAAATAAGTTATTATCAAATTTAGAATTTATATTTATTAGAAGCAATGATACATGGATAAGAGATTACGGTCCCTTGAGAGTCAAAAATGACAATCAACTCGAGTACCATAATTTTCAATTTAATGCCTGGGGAAACAAGTATCCCTATGAGCACGACAATGCGGCAAGTTCCAAACTTAGCCAACATAGTTTGCTAAAAAAATACCCGTGGCGCAGTCACGATCTTATTCTCGAAGCCGGTGCGATCGAAACTAATGGCGAAAATGTTCTACTCTGCCAAAAACAATGCGTTCTACATCCTAATCGCAACAATTTAAATCAAAACCAATTTGAAAAATATATGCAAAATCATTTAGGCATAAAATCTTTTCTATGGTTAGAGGATTTAGTACTTGAAGGCGATGATACTGATGGGCACATTGATAATTTTGCACGCTTCTGTTCCAGTAATATAATAGCTTATTTGCATTGCGACGATCCGAACAACAGTCATTTTCATAATTTAAAGTCACTTCACTCTCAACTAAGCAGTGTTACTCAAAAGAAAAACCAGCACTATCAACTGATTCCGATACCGATATCAGATGAGGTGCTTGACAATTCATCTAACATTTTACCTGCTTCCTACTTAAATTTTTTAATCGCCAACTCCTGTGTACTTGTTCCCCAGTTTGGAGTTCGCCAAGATATCGAAGCCTTAGAAGTCATAAAAAAATTATTTCCAGAAAAAAAATGTATTGGTTTAAATTGCACCGAGCTTCTGACCCAAGGTGGCGGATTACACTGCGCCAGCTTACAAATATAATATCTCACATTTGCGTATAATTAAGTATTGCGCCTTTCATGCCATACTCCTAAAATAGTGCTTTCATTTCGTCTTTAACTATACTCTTTAATAACTATGAGCCAAAATATTATTCAATCTTCAATTATCCAGCAGCAATGCTACGCGGATGTCGATCAGAATAAAAATCACATCACCAAAAACATAGAACAAGCCACGAATTCAGGAAGTCAATTAATTGTCCTGAGCGAACTGCATTCTCAACTATATTTCTGTCAACAAAAGAAAGTACAAAACTTTGAACTCGCTGAATCAATTCACGGGATAACCAGTGAGTGGCTATCGAACCTTGCAAAAAAGAACCGAATCATTATTGTCGGCTCTCTATTCGAAAAAACTCTAGATGAGCGTTTTTACAACACCGCGCTAGTTTTTGACGTAGATGGCTCACTCGCGGGCATTTATCGAAAAATGCACATACCAGAGGGCAACAGCTATTTTGAAAAATACTATTTTTCTCCTGGTGACCTAGGTTTTACGCCAATTAAAACTTCCTTATTGACTCTAGGCATACAAATTTGCTGGGACCAATGGTTTCCTGAAGGTGCACGCTTATTAAAATTGGCTGGCGCTGATGTTTTGATCTATCCTAGTGCTATTGGCTGGGAAAACAATGATTCCTTAGCCGAAAAGAAACGTCAACTCGACGCCTGGATAACTATTCAACGTAGCCATGCCATAGCGAATAGTCTGCCACTCATTTGCGCAAACCGGCAGGGCCTGGAAACCAGCGAATCAAGTTCAATTAATTTCTGGGGAAATAGTTTTATTTGCGATAGTTTTGGCAAAGTATTACAACAAGCAGGATCGAGCAATAATGAAATCGTAACTGCTAAAATTGATATAGATGAACGAAATCAAATCCAAGAAATTTGGCCCTTTATCAACGATCGGCGTACAGATGCCTACGAAAATTTAAGCTCGACAAATGTGAATCTGAAATGCGATTCAGGATAATGTAACTTAAAAGACGATACAAAATGATATTAATTTTAGAACCCAACACAGATGTAAACAGCCAAGAATACCAACATTTACTGGCGGCAATTGCTGAGATTAAAAATGTCCACATTAGTACGCATGAAGTAAAAGGTGATCAACAAGTCCTTGCTGAAATTTACTTGCTAGGAGACACTGCCGCATTACAAATTGAAGACATGAGGTCCCTACCGTGTGTAAACCGAGTCGTTCGCATTTCAGAGGAGTATCGAATTTTAGGTCGACACAAAGACGATACTCGACCAACCTCTTTTGATTATAACGGTGTGCATTTTTCACAGAAAAATCTAAATATTTTTGCCGGGCTTTGCGCTGTGGATATAAATGAGCACGTTGAACAAATGATGGCAGCACTTAAGCAACAGGGACAGGTCTGCACACGCATGGGCGCCTACAAACCGCGCACGAGCCCTTATTCCTTTCAAGGCCATGGCAGTAAATGCCTGCCCTACGTGTTTGATTTGGCCGGCGAATATGGCATTAAAGTGATTGCCATGGAAATTACCCATGAATCTCATATTGTTGAAATTCATCAGGCCTTGACTCAAACCGGCAATGCCACCGGTGTTATGTTACAAATAGGCACACGCAACACGCAGAACTTCGAACTTTTAAAAAACGTTGGCCGTCAGCAGGAATTCCCCGTTTTACTAAAACGCGGCTTTGGCATTACCTTGGAAGAATCGCTTAACGCCGCTGAGTATTTAGCAAGTGAAGGCAATAGCAAAGTCGTTTTTGGGCTGAGAGGGATGAAAACCAATATGGGCGATCCACATCGGAACTTTGTTGATTTTTCCCATGTGCCAGTGGTTAAACGCTTAACTAGAATGCCTGTCTGTATAGACCCTTCTCATTCGGTCGGTAGCCGTGATCGCGCACCCGATTCAATTCTCGATGTCATGCACATCACCGCACAGGGCATTATAGCAGGTGCGAATATGGTACTCGCTGACTTCCACCCCCAGCCAACAAAAGCGCTAGTTGATGGTCCGCAAGCCTTACAAATGCACGAGCTGGAGTATTTTTTAAAAGATATTGCTTTAGTGCGCGCAGCTTACGAGAAAAGAGTTGAGCTAGTTAATAAAAAGTAGCCTAAAATCGCTGCGACTATTGTTAATCTGAAAGTAGTGTCCTATTTTCTTAAGCCGATTAAATGTCATTCCTGAAGAAACAACCCAAACTTAACCTTCGGTTTGTATTTTTGTTTGCTGCGCAAACAAAATGAAGAATAGGCCTCAATCACGCAAGGCGCTTTACCGCGGCGTTTACTCTGTTTCACACAAAACCTTTTTCTTCACATTTCGATTTGCTCAGGAGATTTTGACCACGACGGTCTTATGTCGCGTAGGCCATGGATGGCCGAGAGCGACTTTTTAGAAAGACCGTCCATGGTCTTCTAAAAAACGCTTGCCGACCGAGCAAGCTTTGTTGATATATTTTTATAGGCAAACCGGCCCTCGGTTCTACCTCGGGCGTTCGCTGGATGAAAGTGACATTGAGTCACTTTCATATTTCCAGCTCACCCTGCGCTAAACGAAACGTTCAGCGGTTTTTAATGTTCCTCAGAGCAAACGCCGAGGGAAATCGCCCAAACAGATTGAGGTCATGGGGGTAAAAAAATAGAGGAACTACCGATTACATCGGCCTTTATACAAAAAAAGACGGCCTTTAGGCCGAAGTTCTATTTTCCTCCCCCTACCACCATCTATTTCAATCTAACACTTGACGTTTAATTTTTAGTTGCGACGCGAATTTTAAAAACCGCCGACATTTTTGCTTAGCGCAAGTAGCCAGCTTGCCTGGATGGCAAGCGTTCGCACACAAGGCCACGGATGGCCTTTCGTGCGAACCCACTGAGCAAAGCGAAAAAGGAGGAGCAAGGTTTTTTTATGAGACGGCGAAACTAAAAATTAAACGTCAAGTGTTAGATTGAAATTAATACTCATCTAATTTATGTTTGCGAAGCAAACAAAAATTAATCTAATATCAGAAATTTCAAAATTTAACTTATGGAAAAAGCCTCTCCATCAAATCATATTTCCTAATCTTAAAATAATGGATATTTATTTTTGCAGCAATGCCAATCAACTCATGCAGCAAGCAAATATTGAACTTTACATAATTCAACTAGACCAACGCTTTCTTAAGAATTCAATATTATTTTGCAGCCAAAGTAAGGCCATAATGGGTGTCGCAGATTTGATAATTCCCTGCTCGATATACTCATAAGCTTGTTGAAGCGAAACAACTTTGACACGAATATCCTCGCCCTCTTCTTTTAAACCAAAGACACCGCTTGCTTTAGTAGAATCAACTTTTGCACAATACAGACTAATAATTTCGCTTGTACTAGCCGGATTAACATAATAATTACATATCAATACCGGGTCTTCAAAACTGCAACCGGCTTCCTCGATAGCTTCTCGCCGTATTACATCCGCTGGCTTTTCTCCTGGCTCAATGAACCCTGCGACTAATTCAGTCATCCAGGCACTGTGTTCATCACCTATAGCGCCGATTCGAAATTGTTCAATCAATACCAAGTTGTCTTTATCGGGATCAAATAATAATACCGCCGCTGCATTGCCCTTTTTTAGCAACTCTCTTTTTATAATTTGGCTTTCACCACCAGAAAAAAGACTGTGACTCACCTCATACTCATCCAGCGAAAAAAAACCTTGGTATTTTTTATTGATTTTATGAATAGTAAATTCTAAGGGCATAAAACTAAATCGCCTTATTATCGGTAATAATAGCAATTAATCCCGAAAATTAATAAATTGCAGCGGCAATCCAACATCTGTTGTTTTCAACAAAGCTATTATTTCTTGTAAATCATCACGCTTTTTACCCGCTACGCGCACTTGGTCTTGCTGAATTGAGGCCTGAACTTTAATTTTTGTTTGCTTAATATCCTTAATTAATTTTTTTGCAAGATCCGTGTCGATGCCTTCCCTTGCCGTCACTAGCTGTTTAACGTTTTTACCGAATGTCTCAACCTTGCCGTATTCTAAGCAGGATATATCAATTCCGCGTTTCGCAAATTTTTTATATATTATATCGAGAATTTGTTTAATTCTGAAATCGCCATCGGCGATTATGGTTAATACATTGTTCGACAATTCTACTTTTGCATCCGAACCTTTAAAATCAAATCGAGTACCAATTTCACGATTGACTTGGTCAACGCCATTTTTAAGCTCATGCAAGTCAAGTTTTGACACTATATCCATGGTGGGCATATCAATGTCTCCTAATTCATAAACTATCTAAAAGTTTCTCTGTGTATTCATCGGAAATCAAGATTTCTCTTGTACATTTCTAAGTCAATTAAGTATACTCCATGCCGACGTCAGTATCCCCGTTAAACGCAAAATAATTAGCTTAATTTTAACAAAGAGAGAGCAAAATGAGTTCTATTCAAATTAGTCCTGAATTAGTCAGCGATATTCGATCTGTACTAGAAAAGCATGATGAAAATGCCAAAGAAATTGGCGTTGGTATCCAATACCTAAGCGCTTTGTTAGGTTATGTGGTTGCCGGCTTCCCAAGCGAACTCGATCAAAAAAGACAAATACTTCAACAACTCTTTCAGTTTTCAGAACACGTCCTATCAGAAAACGCAGCACCTGCTCAAACACAAGCACCAAGTCAAGAAGCCTACGGGGTTTGGAAACCAGAAAATAATTCTTAGACTTGTTAATATATAAATGTTCACTGCTGTTTCTTGAAATAAGACTAAAGTTAAAATGAGGAACTGGTTGATGGAGACAGGAAACTAGAAAATATTCGTCTTTGCGAAGCGGCGCATACCGCTGAAGCAATCCACTTTAGTGTCCAGAGCATCCGAAGGATGCGTGGGGTCCTCATAATTCTATTATTTAGCTTGGGTCCAATTAAGAGGCAATGATCACGAGATTGCATTTAGGAGATCACTTCGCAAACTGTGTTTGCTCAGGACGCTAAGGCGGGATTGCTTCGTCGCCCTGTAAAACAGGGCTTCTCGCAAAGACGAGTAGCGGCAACTTATGTTACCTTTTATTAATTCGTTTAGTGATATTAAGTAATTAGTCAGGTTTAATTTATTTATTATCTTAACGGGACAGCAGTGATATGTTATTTACATATATTGGCCGCACTAATGTACATAACTAAATTGATTTCAAAATTGCTAACAATTCTAATTCTAGTGCAGCATGCTCTACTCGTATTTTAAAATAACATCGTCCCAAACAAAAACGCCCTCCATAAGAGGGCGATTCTACAAAACCCTGTCTCTTAATAATGACTAGGGATGAATGGGTTGATAACCAGACTCTTGAAAATCAGACAGTGCACTTACACCTGCGGTTACAAAACCAATGCCATCAATCATATCGCCTATTTTTACTCCCTTGTTATGTGCTGTATTCTGACAAAAATACATTTTTACGCTGGGGTTCTTAAGTAAATTAACCACCGCATCTTTAAACTTATTTCGAGTTCCGTCATTTAATACTAGCTTCCAACCACCACTATGCACTACCACCGCAATTCTATAATCATCTTTTTTCATGCCATGTGTAATACTATAATCCTTTATTTGATTTTGAATATTTCCTATGGCATAAGGCTTTGGATCAGTCGCCTTGCAAGGATTAGATTTACAAGCTCTGTTCACTTGAAAAACGACTTTGACATCACTTGTTTTTTTCAAACAACGGGTCACTGCCATTGATCCAGCTCCAAATTTTTGTTCTATGCTTATTGGCTGCCCTGCTTCGGTCCACTTTGAAGCTACACAATTTTCGGTATTTAAGCTAGAGTCCTCAGCAAATGATAAGAAAGAAGAAACAATAAGAATTGCTAATAGGAAATAATTTTTCGATTTATTCATTTAAAGCTCCATGCGTTTGATTTTCCAGTTATAAACTATGGCGATCCTAAATAATAATGATGCTCTTGTGCAAACAATGAAAGCGAAAACTATAAGCTAGCTCCGCTTTGATAAATTAATAAGTAACTTGGCTAGCGATCGCTTAGAATAGAAACAATGTTATGCAGTAGCATTTTATCACATCATTAAAGTAGTACCATAATACAATATAACAGTATTAATAATAAATAGTAATTGACATAAAGTCTGAATTTATTTTCGCTTGCGTACACAAACAAAACTCAAGTCATCGTTAGTATGAGTCGGATTATCGTCTTGCAAATATTCTTGAATATTTTTGATCATCATTTGCTTAAGCTGTTTAGCTTTATATTCACAACACCTTTTAATTATCGCCTCGATTGCCTGCACTCCAAACATAGAATGATCTTGACGACGCAATTCGGATAAACCATCCGTGTAGGCAAAAAGTAAGTCATCCAAATTAAAAGATATTATTTTCGCTGAATATTCTTGATTTTCTTCCACGCCGATAACGGGGTAATTTGCATCCAGACTAGTAAAATCTCCTTTCGCAGTAACCAACATAGGTGCATTGTGCCCACAATTTACCATTAGCATGTCACTTTGTTTTTTATCGAATTCAAAACAGACCATCGAAACAAATCGTCCCTGACTACTGACTTGATAGACAGAATTATTCAACTCTTGCATTAGCTTGCTTAAGCTTATATCTTGTTGCGCATATAAATGCATCATTGCCTGTATGCTAGACATCATCATCGCCGCTGCTATGCCTTTGCCTGAAACATCACCAATCACAATCAAGTATTTATCATTTGGTCTTTCGATATAATCTAAATAATCTCCGCCAACCAAGCGGGAAGGACTGTAAAATGTTTCTATCTCTAAATAGTTTATCCGTGGAGGCTCCGATGGTATTAAATGTTGTTGCACCTCAGCTGCTTGTTCGATATCTCTTTCGATTAGCTTAAGCTGCTCCTCATAACGTACTTGAACTATCACTGTTTCCAAAAGAGATCGCGCCTTTCGCGCCATATACATCGCCACTATGCCCATGATTAAAAATAGCACCGCATGAATAAGCATTGCAGGCCAACCAAATAAATTTGGATCGACTTGAGAAAAATCTAATTTGCCGTGCAACCAAAAAGCATACATACCTAAAAATTGACCTGCGGCAAATCCGCCTGCTAATAAACACAGGAAAGGATTGAGCGTCATACTGCTAACGCCAATGACGACCACATAAAACATTGGTGCAACCGACGATAAAGCGAACTCTACCCCCATAATTCTCGCACTGATCATTAGGAAAAAGCTAACCATAGAGACTTGAAATATAACATTTACAAATTTAAAAGCCTTTACATAATATCCCTTTTTTATAATTAAAACTGTACCCAAAAACCAGGCACACAAAATTCCGACCATGATGTGAATAAACATCTGGAATGTATTTGTTAATGTTAAAGAATCTGCAAAAGAAAAAGAATAAACAACTAATACTGACGCTAACATAAACCAAGCCGATTGATATTGCGCCTGCTCTTCTACTTGAAATAACTCTTGGTTGAGCATTTCTTGGTAGCTTTGCATATTGTATTGAATTTGCGATTGTGACGGATCAAACTTCATATAAATATCAGTTCTTCTCATTCTAAGGGCTTAGATCTTAGCTAACAGTATACAGGCAAATTAATCATTAAACTTAGCACTTATGCGTAAATATTGAACACTTGCTACAATGGATAAACTAGCAAACAGAATGCTCGTTAGTTGAATTGAAAATTTTTCCGCTAATAAGCCAGCCACTAAACTTCCCAAAGGCATTAAACCAATGAAGAGCATTGAGGGCACCTCTAAAAATTAGGATATTTGTGCGCTGGCAAGGCGGAGAACTTTTTAAAAGCGCAGTTTACACGCAGTTTATCGCTGCGCGAC
>QIKQ01000061.1 GCA_003233075.1 Gammaproteobacteria bacterium | reverse complement strand
GTGATTAATATCCCAACATCTCTCATGAATATTAAAGCTAGTTTGATGAGCAGCTTAGAAATAAATCTTTGTGTTTATTCTGGCGCCCTAGCTTAGTTGAGTTCGGAATAGGAAGTCGAGGAGATAATGATCTAAGTCCACTGAAACTTCTAAAGTTATCTCAAGTATGACCGCAAATAATAAAGTACGTAATGTGCGATGTATTATCTTCGTAAAGTTGAGCTAGAAAATATAAAATTTAACTTTAAAGCCAATTGGATATATAAATAAAGAAAATGGAAAAATCACCCTTGTTTAGTTCCCCTGTAGCTACAATCAGCTCTAAGATGATTGGAGTTTTTACAGTTTTATGTGTAGTGGCAAGTTATTCAAAATCGAATTTCTACGCTTCAGTAGGAATATTATTATTAGGGATTTCTTTAGTAATTTGGAATTACAGATATTTAAATCGCAAAATAAGCAATATTTTGACTGAAAATGAGCAGGCGAAAAACGAAGAAATTGAATTTAGTCATAGTTGTATTATTGATTTAGAAAATATCGTGTTACGCATTTCTGATTTAGCGGCTGGACAGATTAATGAGTCTTGTACTCAAATGGATGTCGCAGTTACGGATTTATCGGCTAAATTTGGTGGTTTAGTAGAAAAACTTGACTCTTCGATATTGGCAGCAGAAGGCGCCGCTGGTGATACGTCATCAGAAAAAGACATATTTGATGGCAGTAGAAATACTTTAGCGAATATTACCACAAATCTAAGCAAGTCTTTTGCAGCAAGGAATCAAATACTTGACCAAGTTTGCGGTCTCGCAGCGCAAGTAGAGCAATTAAAGACAATGGCGGAGTCCGTAGAAAAAATAGCAGCTCAAACAAACTTACTTGCGTTAAATGCCGCTATTGAAGCTGCAAGAGCGGGAGAAATGGGTCGTGGTTTTGCTGTCGTAGCGGATGAAGTAAGGGCGTTGTCGCAACAATCAGGTCAAACAGGTCTCGATATTGCAGATTTAGTTGGCGGCGTTAGTTCGTCTATGGATTTGGCACTTGAACATGTCAATGAGATGTCAGTTGAAGATTCTAAAGTAGAAAAAGACTCGGTTGACTCGGTTAATAAAGTCTTGAACGAGTTAAAAGGTGTCACTGATGGACTAATGGAGTCGTCAAATATTCTTAAGAAAAATAGTGAGGGAATAAAGTTAGAGATATTTGATGTACTACAATCGTTACAGTTTCAAGATCGTATTAATCAAATTTTAATCCATGTAAAAGATTCATTTCAGGTTTTAAGCAGTCAAATTCAAACATGTCAACTGAAAAGAAAAAATGGTGAGTTTAGTAAAATAGATGAGGCTATAGTTATCGAACATCTTAAGTCGGGATACGCAACAAAGGAGCAATATATATTACACGAAGGAGGCGATGTAGCCGGCCCTGAAAATGAAGAGATTGAATTTTTTTAATAGTAAGGTAGTTATTTTGGCATAAAGGTATTTATTCGAAGGCATTTTCAAGTAAATTAAGTCACATTAAATTTGTATTTTCGAGTTTAATTAATTCAATTATATAGTTCACAAAGTATGTTTATAATTGTTCTAGATTGTTGTTGCACCAAGTGGGTGCAGTTATAACACTATAACTAATACAGGGGTTTTTATTTGCTGGCTTATTATATGCATAGGTAACAGAAAATATTTTACTGCGTTTTTTAATATATTACGAATTACCAATAGCCATTTCTAAGTTTGATATGGAGAGGGGGAAGTTTTGGCGAAAACAATACTTATTGTCGATGACTCTGCATCACTGCGTAACGTAGTAGCCATTGCTCTTAAGGGAGCTGGGTATTCGGTGCTTGAAGCTGCTGATGGAAATGAGGGGCTGAAAAAATTGGATGGCGCGAAAATTAATTTAATTATTAGCGATGTTAATATGCCCAATATGGATGGTATAACAATGGTAAAGGAAATAAAAAAAATGTCGTCCTATAAATTTACACCAATCATAATGTTAACGACTGAGGCTGGCGCTGAGATGAAAGAAGCAGGGAAAGCGGCAGGTGCTAAAGCGTGGGTAGTTAAACCATTTAAACCTGAGCAAATGCTTGATGCTGTATCAAAGCTTGTATCTCCATAGGAGATATACAATCAAAAAATACACTGACTGTGTATAGCGAATTAGTGATAAAAAACCGTAGGCACAATTATGATAAGTTCCAATCGAATTACTAAGGGGCACGGAAAGTTAGTTCTCAATGACGAACTAACAATTTATGTTGCCAATGATTTCAAAAAGAAACTGGAAAAATATGTGAATACAGAAAAATGCCAATTCTTAAGTATTGACATGAGTGAAGTGAGTGAAATTGATACTGCGTGTTTACAAATTCTGATACAGCTTAAAAGAGAATTTACAGAAACTGGTCGCGAGTTACGTATTGTATCGCATAGTTCGGCTGTAATTGAACTGTTTGAATTATATAATTTAGGATCTTTTTTTGGCGATCAAATGGTATTGGCCAGCTAAAAAATTCTAGTCTGGACGTTAAAAAATTGGAATGGAGAACTGGTTAGATGAGTGATGGCGCAATTGAAATATTCATTCAAGAAGCACAAGAGTTATTGGAAAACATGGAGCAGGCATTATTATCCATGGAAGAAAACCCTGAAGACGAAGATCATTTAAATTCAATTTTTAGAGCAGCGCATACGATCAAAGGTACAGCAGGCGTTTTTAGTTTTGACTATGTGGAAAAATTTACACACGTAGTCGAGAGTGTGCTCGATAATGTTCGTCAAGGTAAGTTACTAATTGATGGTGGATTAATTGCTTTATTATTGACATCAAAAGACCATATTGAAGTATTAGTTGATGCAGCAGCAGTACAGCAACAAGATCCTGACGAGAAAATACTGGACTACGACTCTCAGCTGGTAAGCGATTTAGAGAAGTATTTAAAAGAAACTGGTGACGATATATCAGAAAAATCTAACGGAAACTATGTGCTTGAAACCCCCAACGAAACGGTTGGAAATGAATCTGATCATGTTGAAAAAGTAGTGAATGGTAAACCGGTGGCAAGCGAGAATTGGCATATTTCAATACGTTTTTCTGTCGAAGTATTACAGCATGGTATGGATCCCCTATCATTCCTACGTTATCTACAGAGTTTTGGTGAAATAATTTGTACGACCACTATTTTGGATAATTTGCCTAAATATAAGGATATAAATCCTGAACATTGTTATTTGGGTTTTGAAGTCGAATTTCATACTGATGCGAGTAAAGAAAAAATTGAACAGGCCTTCGAGTTTGTAAGTGAACTATCTACATTACAAATACTTCCTCCTCAAGCGAAAATTTCTGAATATGCGTCTCTTATCGAGTCAATGGACGATGAACATTTTAAACTAGGCGAATTATTAGTCGCTAGCGGGGCGCTGACTCAAAGAGAATTAGATGAAGCGTTAAAAATACAAAATGATATTTTGCTTACACCACCGGATACCGATAAACCGCGTATCGGAGAAGTACTCGTTGAGAGTAAAAATATTCCCAAGGAAATCGTTGATGCCGCGGTAAAAAAACAAGGATCAGCACGTGAAAAATTAGGATCCAGCTCAAAAGTATTGCGTGTTGATGCAGATAAGCTTGATGAACTAATTAATCAGGTGGGAGAGCTTGTTATTTCTGGTGCGACAACAAACCTGTTGGCTGCCAAGATTGGTAATGAAGACCTACTTGAGACTATGTCGCAAATGTCAAGATTAGTGGAGGAAATTCGCGATAGCGCATTAACGCTTCGAATGGTTCAGATTGGTGAGACATTTAATCGCTTTAAACGAGTTATCAGAGACGTGAGTAATGAGTTAGGGAAGAATATT
The DNA here is from genome assembly GCA_003233075.1 of Gammaproteobacteria bacterium. Taxonomy (GTDB): domain Bacteria; phylum Pseudomonadota; class Gammaproteobacteria; order SZUA-21; family SZUA-21; genus SZUA-41. The sequence continues at coordinate 18,984 of QIKQ01000061.1, read as the reverse complement.
GAATTACAAATTACTGGCGGCGATACGGAGCTCGATAAAACGGTTATTGAAAAAATTGGCGACCCACTGATGCATTTAGTTCGCAATGCGATGGATCACGGTATCGAATCCAAAGAAGAGCGCCAGGCTAGCGGCAAATCTGCAACTGGGGTTATAAAACTGAACGCTTATCATGAATCTGGCAGTATAGTAATTGAAGTTGAAGATGATGGGCATGGCCTAAATCGAGAAAAGATACTCGAAAAGGCATTGTTGCTGGAACTTATTTCAGAAGGACAAGTTCTATCAGATCAAGAGGTATATAGATTGGTTTTAGAAGCGGGTTTTTCCACATCTGAATCGGTTAGTAAACTTTCCGGTCGTGGTGTTGGCATGGATGTCGTGAGAAGAAATATAGAAGCCTTACGCGGCAGTATCGATATACACAGTGAAATGGGAGTTGGGTCAAAAATATCGATCAGATTACCTTTAACGCTAGCGATTATAGACGGTTTTATGGTTGGCGTAGGTGAGTCTTGTTATGTGATTCCCCTTGACATGGTTCTTGAGTGTATTGAGATGGATGATGTAAATACAAACGCAAATAATGCAGAGGGGTACCTCAATCTTCGCGGTGAGGTATTGCCTTTTTTAAAGTTAAATGAAGTATTTTCAGAAAAAAAATTACTTAACACTAATGGTAATATTGTGGTAGTGGAATTTGCTGGATATAAGGCAGGCATCGTTGTGGATGAGCTCTTGGGTGAATTTCAAACCGTAATAAAACCGATCGGAAAAATTTTACAGAACTTGCGTGGAATTAGTGGTGCGACGATTTTAGGTACAGGCGATGTCGCGGTCATTCTCGATATTCCAAACTTGGTGCAACGGATGGTGCAAGAATCGGGTGTAGGAAACCAGTCTGCAAGTACTGCGAATACTATTAATAATATTCACTGAGTATTGTTTTATATTTTAAAAGAGGTTATTGGTAAAATAAAGTTATTTTGATTTATTGCGAATAAATAAGGTTTCTTTCTGTTATTAATATCGGCGTAAGAAAGTTAGCAGGATTAATTTTATATTTAAGGATTTGGTTCTTCAAGTATTGATTTATTGAAGAACTGTATTGTTATACATGACAAACATATGGGAGATTCGTCATGAAGTGGTTTGAAAACTTAGCAATTGGAAAGAAACTTCTGAGTGGTTTTGGTATTATAGCATTACTGGTTGCTGCATTATCTGTTATGACCTATACGCAAGTCATCGGTGTTGAAGAAATAGATTTCCGTGTGATTGATCTGCGGGCGCCGACTGTTTTGGCATCCACTGAGTTAGAGAATGGCATTAACCTTTCATTAGCCTCGCTACGCGGCTGGATGATTCTAGGAGAACCAAAATCTAAACAGGACCGAACGAAAGCTTGGCATATGATTGATGAATCTCTTAATAAACTTAAAAAGTTTTCGAAAAAATGGACTAATTCAAAAAATATAGAGCGGCTTAAAGACATAGAAAAACACCTCTATCAGTTTAAAGTGGCGCAAAAAGAAATTGAAGATATTAGTGGTACTATAAACAATACTCCGGCAACGAAAGTATTAATCAAGCAGGCGGCGCCCGAGGCTGCAATATTAGTTTCAGAAATTACTAAGATTATTAATATTGAAGCGACGTTAGCAGCGACGCCAGATCGAAAGGCGCTATTGGGCATGATGGCCGACGTACGTGGTACAACCGCACGCGGCTTGGCCAATATACGCGCATTTTTACTCACGGGTAACCCAGTATTTTCAAAACGTTTTGAAGTGATGTGGTCGAAGAACAAACAACGGTTTGCTGATATGAAAAATAATACACATTTATTCAATGCGAAACAGCAAGTCGCTTTTAAAAAGTTTTCGCAAGCGCGAGTTGCATTTAAAGGTTTGCCAGCGAAAATGTTTAAAATTCGCGGGGGTAAACAATGGAATCTAGCGAATTATTGGCTCGGTACCAAAGCGGCTCCTCGTGCCCGCGCTATTATGAAAGACCTAGTCGTGATGGTTGCTAATCAAAATGAATTAATGGCGGCTGATATAGTGACCTCACATCAAACTGCTTCTCAACTGAATAAATTTATGTTAATTCTAAGTTCGGTCATAATTTTATTGTCAATCGCCATTGGTTATTGGATCACTCGCATAATAACCAAACCTATCAATGCGATGAAGAACGCCGCAGACGATTTACGTGATGGTGATGGAGACTTAACATATCGCTTACCTGATTTTGGCAAAGATGAATTAGGTCAAACTGCACACGCGCTAAATGGCTTTATCGAAAAAATTCAAGATGTCTTACTTGATGTTTCTGCTTCTGTGACGAACATGTCTGCGGCAGCAAGTGAAATAAGCGCAACATCGCAGACTTTATCGCAAGCAGCGAATGAGCAAGCCGCCAGTGTTGAGGAAACGAGCGCCTCGTTAGAACAAATGAGCGCATCCATCTCGCAAAATACTGAAAATTCAAAAGCAACCAATGCAATTTCATCTGATTCTGCGAGTAGAGCAAATGAAGGCGGTGGATCGGTTAGAGAAACCGTTTCTGCAATGAAAAACATTGCGGACAAGATAAGTTTTATTGAAGATATAGCTTATAAAACTAATTTATTGGCTTTGAACGCGGCGATTGAGGCGGCTCGTGCCGGTGAACATGGTAAAGGATTTGCAGTAGTTGCTGATGAAGTACGCAAGCTAGCTGAACGATCGCAAACTTCAGCACAAGAAATAAGTGAATTGGCGGGTAATAGCGTCAAGGTCGCTGAACGGGCAGGTGAATTAATCGGTCAAATTGTTCCAGAGATACAAAAGACGGCGGATCTGGTTCAAGAAATTACAGCAGCTTCCGAAGAACAATCGGCAGGTGTAGGGCAGGTGGTTTTAGCTATGGAACAGCTTGATAAAGCGGCACAGCAAGGCGCAGCTTCATCCGAGGAACTTGCTGCTACTTCAGAAGAAATGAGTAGCCAGGTAGATAATTTGCAAGAAACAATTGGTTTTTTCAAATTAGGCCAATCTAGTTCGAATAATGTTACAAAACTTACTCTGTTAAATTCCAGTGATTCGGTCAAAGCAGATGATTTATCTGAAAAGCATTTTAAGAAATTTGCATAATGCTTGAATCGCGTGATTAGAAATTAATTGGAGTTATCTATGGGTAAAATGACAAAAGCGACTGCCTCGCCTGATTCAGGCGGGCAAATCGAAATAATCGAACAAAGTTTTTGCGACCAATCAGCTCAGGCTAATTTAGCAGCTAAATATTTGACCTTTAATGTAGCCAACGAAACCTATGGTGCAGATATAGAGTTTATTAAAGAAATTATTGAGCATGGTAGTTTTACGCGGGTGCCTTTGAGTCATTCAACGATACGTGGTGTTATTAATTTACGTGGCCATGTGGTGCCCGTGGTTGATCTTGCGCAACGCTTAGGATATGAATCGCAAGCAGTAAATAAACGCACATGTATTATTATTATTGACATGGATGATGAAGGTGAAAAAGTAGATCTAGGCTTTGTTGTGGATGCTGTGGATGAAGTAGTCGATTTGAGTAATATTGATATCGAAGTTGCTCCCAGTTTTGGTCTTGATATTCGCCAAGATTTTATTGGCGGCATGGGCAAGCTGTCAAGCGGAGATTTCATTAAGTTGTTGGACTTAAAAGTTGTTTTGTCAATTGCAGAACTTTCAAATATTGCCGCCGGAAAATAGATTAATGTCTAATGTAAATTACGAATTGAAACGCAAAGAAGAAAACTTTAGTCCGATACGTACGATAATGCTGCTTAACCAGCGTGTTAAGGAAATTACCTTATATGCCAATAGGGTCTATTTGACAGCGCTTAATGCGATGTTTATGGCTCGTCGAGTTTCATCTAAAACAATGGCTTATACCAGAGTCACCACTGAGCTTCGTAAGTTTAGTCATCAAATGGATGAAAGTATGAGTGAACTATCCGATAAAATTTCTAACATGGTTTTTAAAAGTGCGGAATGTCGAAAAAATTTACAACGGCGAGTAAAAATGACTCACGCATTAAGTTTAACTAATAATGCAACTTCAAGACGGATTTTAGAATTACGGCAGTATTATCAGCAGAATAACGAAAACGATAGAAGTGCGTTCTCAAAAGTGAGTCAGGTTATCATAAATCACATGAATCGTTTAAACGATTTAATCCGAATAGGGCAAAATCTAGTTGTTCTGTCGAAAGTAGAGGCGATGCAAGCTGACGGTTACACCGAAGTATTAGCGGATATATCTGAGCGAATTGAAAGTAGTCTAGAAAAAATAGAAGATATTTGCAAAGAAATGAAAGCGAGTGTCGCCTAGTAGCCTATTTGTATTTTAAAAGGAAATTTAATGAAGACGGTACAATACATTTACGAAGAAGGTGAACATAAATGGGCGGTGATTGCTCGTGATCCAGAAAAACCTAGTTATGTCATAGATACCAATGAATATCTGGTGATTAATAATGACAATGCACTATTGTTAGACCCAGGAGGTCAGGAGGTATTTCCAGCGGTGTTTTCTGCCATTAGCCAAAACTATGATCCCGCTAACATTCGAGCTTTGTTTGCTTCACATCAAGATCCCGATATTATATCTTCATTAGATTTGTGGTTGGAAGTTCGGCCAGATTCAAAATGTTACTTAAGTTGGTTATGGGAATCGTTTGTTCCACATTTTGGCGGCAATGATAAAACTTTTATTAGTTTACCTGATGTTGGCTTGGAGTTTGACTTTTACGGCTTAGATTTATTTGCCATGCCGGCGCACTATCTACACTCATCCGGGAACTTCCATTTATATGACAAGAAAGCAAAATTATTATTTACTGGCGATGTGGGCGCGGCATTAATGCCCGAAGACAAAGACAATATGTATGTTGAAGATTTTAGTCAACATATTAAATATGCAGAAGGCTTTCACCGGCGCTGGATGGGGTCCAATGAAGCTAAACAGGACTGGTGTGTGCGAGCCTCAGGCATGGATATTGATATGTTATGCCCTCAGCATGGCGCAATTTATCGAGGTAAGGATGTCGAGCGATTTATTAATTGGTTTTCTGATCTTAAAGTCGGAATTACGGGCTAAAATATGGATTCGGCTAAAACGTACTTAGATCATGAATATGTGCTGACCAATAAGGAGTTCAATCTTTTTCGTGAGCTAATTTATGACAAAGCCGGTATCTATATGGCGGATACTAAAAAGGGCTTAATCTCTGGGCGACTTACTAAACGCTTAAGGCACTTTAATTTAGCGAATTTCGGCGAGTATTATGCGTTTGTGCACTCTGATACTGCGGGTTCAGAAATGCAAGTGTTAGTTGATTTGCTGACCACTAATGAGACTTATTTTTTTCGTGAGCAAAAACATTTCGATTTTCTTCGTGAATTAATAGTAAAAAATTATAAACCATCGCATTCTTTTAAAATATGGAGTGCGGCCAGCTCCTCTGGTGAAGAAGCCTATTCTATGGCGATGTTACTGGCAGGTGAGCTTGGTTTTCTTACAAATTGGAATATTCTGGCGACTGATCTAAATCAACAGGTACTTGAGACGGCTAAGCGTGGTTTATACCCAATGTCAGCAGCAGAAAAAATTCCCAATGAGTATTTACGCCTTTTTTGTTTAAAGGGATGCGATCAATATTCCGATTATTTTATGATTGAGAAAACCCTAAAATCCAAAATTCAATTTCAACAAATAAATCTGAATGGTGCTTGGCATAATATCGGTCCATTTGATTTAATTGTATTACGTAATGTAATGATTTATTTCGATAAGGAGACACGGAAAAAACTGATGTCTCGAATTGCAAAAAAATTAACTCGAAAAGGATATCTTTTTATAAGTCATTCAGAATCATTGACGGGAGTTAGTGAGAGTTTTAAATGCATTCAACCGGCCATCTATCAGTTAAAGTAATATGTTGAAGAAAGACCATCATATAATAGAAGGTGAGTTATATTTTGGTGACGATGTAACGTCAGTTTCAACTTTGCTTGGATCTTGTGTTGCTGTCGTAGTTTGGCATCCTAAATTAAGAGTCGGTGGTATGTGCCATATTATATTACCAGATCAAGGTAACATGGAGTGTCATAATAAATACGCCAATTGTGCTATTAGCACTATCTCAAGGCGGATAAAACAGATTCATTCTAAACCGCAGGATTATGTCACCTGCATTTATGGCGGAGGAAAAATGTTTGATTTCAGTGTTCGTGAAAAAATGGCAGTAGGTGATCGAAATATTGAAATGGTTTATAAAATATTAGCTGAGAAAAAATATGTAATAAGCGAAGAAAATGTTGGAGGTCGATGTTATCGTAAAATTAAACTGTATATTAATACAGGAGAGAAAATATTGGAATCGGTTTATTTAGATAAGACTGGGATAGAGACTGCGGGATGAAAAAAATAAAAGTAATGGTGGTTGACGATTCAGCTGTAATTCGTCAGGTTATGAAGGAAATTATTAGTTCAGACCCATCTTTAGAATTATGTGCCGCAGTGGCTGATCCTGTGTTTGCAATGGCTCGGATAAAAAAAATAAGACCCGATGTAATTATTTTGGATGTAGAAATGCCAAGAATGGATGGAATTACTTACCTAAAAAAAATTATGAGTGAAGATCCAATTCCAGTGGTGATGTGCTCAACTCTGACTGCTGGCGGCTCAGATACTGCCATTCAAGCTATGTCAGCAGGCGCTATTGATATTATTAATAAACCTAAAGTGAAAGTAAAAGGATACTTGGAAGACGAATCGATGATGGTGATTGATGTTATTAAAGGTGCGGCGAAAGCGAACCTTAAAAAAATTAAATTATTAAATACTAAGCTGACCGAGTCAAAACCAAAATTAAATGCGGATTCGGTCATCGCGGCGAGTAGTAATTCTGCTATGGCCGAAACGACGCAAAAGATCATTGCCATAGGGACATCAACGGGCGGCACCCAAGCGTTGGAGTATGTATTATCTGCACTGCCGAAAACTGCCCCAGGTATTATTGTTGTGCAGCATATGCCAGAAAAATTTACTGCACAATTTGCATGTCGGCTGAACGATATATCAGAAATTACTATCTCAGAGGCAAAAAATAATGATCGTGTCCTGCCGGGGCATGCTTTAATTGCGCCAGGAGGTAAACACATGTTGTTAAAACGAACTGGCGCGCAATATCGAGTTGAAGTTACTGATGGTCCGTTAGTGAGCCGACATCGTCCGTCAGTTGATGTCTTGTTTCGTTCAGTTGCTCAAAATGCCGGAAAGAATGCTCTTGGTATTATTATGACTGGAATGGGTGATGATGGTGCGGTTGGGATGAAGGAAATGCATGATGCTGGCTCGAAAACTATTGCTCAAAATGAGGCGACCTGTGTTGTTTATGGCATGCCTAAAGAGGCAGTGAAGCGAGGAGCTGTTGATGATATTGTTCCTATTGATGATATAGCGGCTACTATCACAAAATTTTACAATGCATTCAAATCATAGAATTGAAGATAAGTCAGAATTAGTCGATAAATATACTAGAGACCAGTTTAACTGGAGGGTAAGGTAATGAATTTAGCAAAAATTGATACTAGTAAAAATACGCATGTAAATAATAATGTATTAATGAAATATTTAACATTTCGTTTAGGCAGCGAATTTTATGCGGTTAATATCGTGACTGTACGAGAAATATTTGAATATGGTGAAATTACAGCAATGCCGATGATGCCAGAGTTTATTTGTGGTGCAATTAATTTACGCGGTCGTGCGGTACCGGTTATTGATTTAGCAAAACGGATGCAACAAGGCGCCGCAGAATTTAGCAATCGTGCTTGCATTGTCATAGTAGAGATGCATTATAACGATACAAAAATGGATGTAGGAGTCATAGTGGATGCAGTGAGTCGAGTGATTGATCTTAGTGATTCGGAGATTGATAATACGCCAACGTTTGGTGGAAATATTCGTACTGATTTTATTACAGGTCTCGGTAAGGTCGAGGATAAATTTGTCATTATATTGAATATGGAAAAAGTTTTGTCTATGGATGATTTAAGGGCGATATCAGAAGTCGCGCCCAATGCTGAAACAAATCAAGAACAGGCAAAGCTTGAAACTAAAAGTGTTGATGAAACGAATAATGAAAAAGTTAGTTTAAAATAGGCATGTAAGTAATTAATTCAGATCGCAAAGTTAAAAGAGTAAAATACTTTATTTTAGAAATTGTAATCATCTTGGATGTATTAAATATAGGTAAAAAATCATGTGTAAAGAGAATGTAAAAGCTAAGCATATTTTTTCGGATTTGTTAGTGATGCTGCTTCTTAGTTGTGTTGTCACATCTGTGTTCGCTGCCGCAAAAATTGATGTTAAAAAATCTTTTGGTTATTCAAGTCGTTATGGCGTCGTTACGCCAACTCAGGTCTATTCTACAATTCAAAATTACCAGGCGATATTTGCCTATTACATTCAAACTCATAAGAAAGAGTTCTCCGTAAAAGTGAATGCAGTCGAATTTATAGCCATACAAAACAAAACACCAAACGATGTTTTTAATATGGTATCTAAGCTCAGTGATGCTCTTGATAAATTATCTCGTCGCGAGCAACTAGGGCCAATGAAACGCGTGACTAGAGAAAGTGCTAATAAAGCAATTCCCGCGGAAGTTTTATTTCAAGCCGGTTATAATTTGGATGCATTTGTATCATACATGAATAAAATTGAGTCTGGCAATAACTGGGGTCGATACTACGTAAGCTATAAATACACGAAAAATAAAAATCCGAGTGATGTTTATGCACTAGCTGATCTTACTCTACGTAGATTACAGGCTGTTTTTCAATAGCTTTTATCTTTAGGAAGCTCTGAACAATTCGTCCGTGAATTGCTAGTGCGCGACAAGAAAAATGCGATTTTTTCTTGTCTCACAAAATCAATCGCTGAGTGCAATCGATATTGGCGATACTTCCGCTGGCCGCCATGGAGAGCGAAGCGAGGGCGGCTAGTCCCCGACAGCGATTCAGGCCGCACTGTTTACCCGACGTGCGAAGCGCCAAAGGGGAAACAAAGTAGGCATCCGATATCGCGTCAAGCTATTTGAGGTAGTGTTGCGAAGCCAGTCCCGAGAATAGGGATGGCGAAGCGACACGAACGCAGGGCGGTCGGGGCCCACACGTGGTCGAAGATCGAGTCCGTTTTGGGGACTTGGATGTCCCAAAATGTATCACGAGATCTGAAGACTCACTTGCCTGTTTTGCAGGAACCCCTGAATTAATCAGAAGCTCCTTAAATTTTAATTTCATTTGCACGCATACATAGACTCCGTCGTTTTAGATATTTGCCTCATTTGACAGTACTGACTTTAAGGGAAATATTAATATCAGTAAGGTAACTATCGTCGATACGGCTTAGCCAGCGTTTATTGGCAAAAATCGCCATTGTTTTTCTTGAGGTTACTTTACTAAAATCTATTATCCGGAAGTATTTCTAGGTTTCAATAGTCTCGTTAATTGTCTTAAGCTTACCTAAACGAAACCCATTTTATTATTCCAGAGTATAACTTAATTCTTAGAGTAAGTTTTTGACACTAATATATTGCCAAATGCTAAACTGTAAGCTTAGGTTTCGTTCTAATTATTCAAAAAATGATAATTTACAGAGGCCCAACTCAGACGTAATTAGCTATAAAGTTTTGCGACTTTAGGCCGTAAAACCACATGAAGCAATAGTATCTTTAGTAATTATTGTATTTTTGGAAGCTGACCTTATGGAAACGAATCACGACGAACAAGAAAACAGTCCAATTTTTCTGTTGCCAGCAACTGCAAATATATCTTGCGTTGTAAAGGTGTTAGAAGATTATCGCACTGCAATAGAAAAGTCTAACTGCTTGGATATTGATGGGTCAGAGGTATCAGTTATAGATGCAGCCTTTTTGCAATTGTTGGTGATGATGGTTAGCAATGCGCAAGAGAAGGGATTGAAATTTGCATGGACAGCCTATTCTGATGTGCTTTGCGAGGGAGCTAAGTTAACTGGATTAACAAAGGTACTACATTTAAATACAGAAAATTAAGGAACTTTTTGCTAAAAAGCAGTAAGTAGATAAGGGGAAAACTATGACTACGATTTTGGCAGTAGACGATTCGACATCAATGCGTCAAATGGTTTCGTTTACTTTAAGAGGAGCAGGTTACGAAGTAGTAGAAGCTGCTGATGGAGTCGAAGCCTTGGAAGCGGCGAAGAAACAAAGTTTTGATCTAGTGATAACCGACGTCAATATGCCGAATATGGATGGAATCGAATTAATTGCTCATTTACGTCAACTCGAAAATTATAAATACACGCCAATGCTGATGCTAACTACAGAAAGCACAGGTGACAAAAAACAAGCTGGCAAGGCTGCCGGTGCAACTGGATGGATCGTTAAACCATTTGACCCAGATCAATTGGTATCAACAATTCAACGCGTTTTGTAAAGGGACAATATGTCTATTGATATTAGTCAATTTCTAGATACTTTTTTTGAAGAAAGTTTCGAGGGGATTGCAGTTATGGAATCAGAGCTGCTTGAGCTCGATATCAATGATCCCAATCTGGAATCCATTAACACTATTTTCCGCGCTGCACATTCGATAAAAGGTGGAGCTGGCACGTTCGGATTGCAAGAGGTTACGGACTTCACTCATTTGCTTGAAACGCTGCTAGACGAAATGCGAGAAGAGGCCCGAGCACCGACTAGCGAAATTATTGAGTTACTGCTTAGATCAGTTGATGTTATTAAAAACATGCTCGATGCGAGTCGTAATAAATTCTCCTACGATAACGAACAAATCGAAGAACTTAAACACGAATTTCAGGTGCTGCTTGGATTAGAACACGAAAGTAAAGAGAAGTCGGTCGATAAAAGTTCACAAACAAAACAAGTTGATCAGCAAAAAATATATGAAATTGAATTTAATCCACATGTCGATATGCTAAAAACTGGAAATGATCCGGTTAGAATGTTTTCTGAACTAGCTTTACTTGGAAACTTAGAGACTAAGGTCGAAATAGGAAATTTACCAGGCATTGAAGATTACGTTGCCGATGAATCCTATTTGAAATGGAAGCTTAATCTAGAAACAACAATCGATATTGATTCAGTCAATGAGGTATTTGAATGGGTTGATGACGAATGCGATTTATCAATTACAGAAACTAAATCCGTTTCAATTGAAGCTTCTGGAGAAAAAGAAAGTAATTCTCAAGCGGCAGAAGAAAAGTTTGAAGCCAAAACGGCAAAGACATCGGCGCTTGCCACGAAGAGTGGATCAAAAGTAGAGCGCGCGTCACGCAATATCGGTGAAAGTAATTCGATTCGAGTCGCGATTGATAAAGTCGATTCTTTAATTAATATGGTTGGTGAGTTGGTCATTACCCAGTCGATGTTAGGTCAATTAGGCAAAGATTTTAGCATGTCAAGTGTAGAGCGACTTAAGGATGGCCTATCTCAATTGGAAAGAAATACCCGCGAGTTGCAAGAAAATGTAATGCGCATACGTATGCTGCCGATTAGTTTTGCTTTTAATCGATTCCCTCGACTCGTACACGATTTAAGTAATAAGCTGACCAAGAAAATAAAGCTAAAATTATCGGGAGAGCAAACTGAAATAGATAAAACAGTGTTGGAAAAAATAGTCGATCCTCTTGTACATCTAGTCAGAAATTCAATTGATCACGGCATCGAAGATCCAGAAACCAGAGAAACAATGGGCAAATCACCTGAAGGCACAATCTCACTGGATGCCTATCACAAAGGCGGAAATATCGTAATCGAAATTCGAGATGATGGTGCTGGTTTAAATACAGAACGAATTACTGCCAAGGCCATCGAGAAAGGCCTTATTTCCAAGGACGCCAGTTTATCTGATGACGAAATTAATAAATTAATTTTCCACCCTGGATTTTCTACAGCCACTGAGGTGAGTGATGTTTCTGGTCGCGGTGTTGGCATGGATGTGGTGAAACGAAATATCCAGGAACTATCTGGCGCGATCGAAGTTAAATCGACACCAGGAGAAGGTTCGCGATTTTCGATCCGCTTACCTTTGACACTAGCCATTATGGATGGTCAGTTAATTCGAGTTGGTAAGGAAACTTACATTGTTCCACTAGTATCGATTATTGAATCCTTACAGGTGAAAAAAAGTCAAGTCAATATCATTTCAGGACGAGCAGAAGTTTATAAGTTGCGTGACGAATACATTGAAGTGTTACGACTATACAGCGCCTTTGATATCGAACCTGACAATAGAACATTAGTGGGTGGGCTATTGGTCGTGGTCGAATGTGACGGCAGAAAAGTTGGCCTTTTAGTGGATGATCTATTAGATCAGCAACAGGTAGTGATAAAAAGCTTAGAAACAAACTTTAAAAAAGTTGCTGGTATATCAGGAGCAACAATACTAGGTGACGGAACAGTTGCAATGATCTTGGATGTTCAAGGATTAGTAGTAAAAGCACATGAGAAAACGCCTAAAATACATAAGGGTGATGATAGTGTGCAGTTAAACAAGGTGGCTTAAGAGGTGGATGATGAGTAGCGCAGCAGCAATACAAGACGACAGTGGGATACATGCAAATGATGATGAGAATCAATATTTAACTTTCATGATGGCAGATGAAGAATATGGTGTGGATATTCTTCGGGTACAAGAAATTCGTGGCTGGTCTAATGTGACTACAATTCCAAATACACCAAGTTACATTAAAGGAGTGATCAATATACGCGGCACGATTGTACCCATAATCGACTTGCGTGAACGCTTTAATATGGAGAACGCCGAATATAGCCCAGTGACGGTTGTGATTGTGGTCAAGGTCTTGACAGAAGACAAGGAAAGAGTGATGGGCATAGTGGTGGATGCAGTGTCTGATGTTTATAACGTCAATGAAGAAGCACTTAAAGAGACACCTGATTTTGGCGGTATGGTTAATATCGAATTTGTCAAAGGTTTGGCAACTATTGATGATAAAATGTTGATTTTGCTTGAGATTGATAAGTTATTGAATGCGGGCGAACTCAATATAATTGCTAAAGCTAATGAGTAATGACTGGCAGGATAATCGCATGAGAAAGAAAGATTCAGAAAAGAGCAAATGTTTCGTTATGAAGCTAGTCAGGGGTTTTTTAGAAACAATGGAGCAGTGGTTCGCTGATATTGTTTGGAAAGGTTAAAGCTAGATATAAGACAGGGGCATAGAAAGTGGTAAAACGATCAACAGTTAGAAAATCGCCAAGTAAAAAAGCGAGTGCGAAAAGTGACTCAGGCAAATCAAATACAGGCAAGCCCAAATTAGTCACAAAAAAACCGACAATTGGTTTAGATGTTAATCTGCTTAGAGCATCATTTGCCAAGCTTGCGCCACAGGGCGAAGAATTAGTATGGCGCTTTTATCAAAAGTTATTTGAAGACTATCCGGCGGCTAGGCCGTTATTTAAAAACTCGGACGTGAGTAGCCAGAGTAATAAATTACTGGCGGCGCTGCAAATAGTTATTGCTAGTTTGGATAAACCCCGAGTTTTGTCAAAGACCTTGAAAGAATTAGGCCGCAAACATCAGGCCTACGGTGCACAGCCAGCTCATTACCAGGCTGTTGCCGACACTATGTTAGCAGTAATGGAAGAATTCGCCGGAAGCGTGTGGACTCAAGAAGTTCATCGGGCTTGGAAAAAGGCATTAGAAGTTGTAGTAAAAGTCATGTTAAGTGCATATGAGGTTCAGGAGGAAGTCAAAATGGTAAGCCGTATTAAAGTGACAGAGGACGTGAGTGAAGATCAAAGAAAATCGAGTCTAAGACAGATGGATTTGGAAGGTCAAATATCAGCAATTAGCAAATCTCAAGCTGTAATTGAATTTGATATGGATGGCATGATCATTACTGCTAATGAGAATTTCTTAAGCACCCTGGGTTACAGTTTGGATGAAATCAAAGGTCGACATCACAGCATATTTGTAACGCCTGAGTTTAAGGAAAGTATTGAGTACCGTGAGTTTTGGGGTAAATTAAATCGAGGTGAATATGAGTCTAAAGAATATAGACGATTGGGTAAAAATGGAATAGAAGTTTGGATTCAAGCTTCTTATAACCCAATTATGGATTTAAACGGAAAGCCTTTTAAAGTCGTTAAATATGCTACGGACCTCACAGCACAGAAGTTATCGACAGCAAATTATTCTGGTCAAATTGATGCGATTAGTAAATCTATGGCCGTAATCGAATTTAAGATGGATGGCACAATCATTTCTGCCAATGAGAATTTTTTAAGCACTTTAGGTTATAGTTTGGATGAAATCAAAGGTCGACATCACAGTATGTTTGTTGAACCAGAATTTAAAGTGAGTGTAGAGTATTGTGAGTTTTGGGAAAAGCTAAATCGAGGCGAATACGAATCCAAAGAATACAAACGATTGGGTAAAAATGGTAAGGAAGTATGGATTCAAGCTTCTTACAATCCGATTATGGATTTAAACGGCAAGCCATTTAAAGTAGTTAAATACGCTACTGACGTGACTGAAGAGGTTGCTTCTCGTCTTCGAGTAGCTCGATTACAATCAGCAGTTGACAGTGCGCAAGCGAACCTAATGATTTGCGACATAGATCTTAAAATAACTTATGTAAACCCCGCTGTTGTGACAATGTTAAATAGACGTCGTGATATCTTGCAGAAAAGGTTTGCCGGTTTTGATCCAAATAATCTGGTGGGTACTTGCATTGATATTTTCCATAAGAACCCAGCGCATCAACGCGCACTGTTAGGCAATGAGAATAATTTGCCCGCTAAAGCTGAAATTAAAATCGACGACATTGAGTTCGAAGTAAACGCAACTGCGATTCTGGATGCCAATGGTGATCTGATAGGTAATATGGTTGAGTGGCGGGATATTACCGAGCAAAAGGATGGTGAGCGCCAAATAGAAAGTTTGATTGTCGGCGCAGTTTCTGGTGAGCTGGATAAACGAATTGACTCGTCTAGATATAGTGGGTTTATGAAAGGTTTAAGTGAAGGTATAAATAAACTTCTCGATGCAATTGTTAAACCTATTCAAGAAGGTACGGAAGTAATTCAAGCGTTGGCAGACGGTGACTTAACCAGGTCAATGTCAACCGAATACGAAGGTGCCTTCCAAGTTCTCTCAGACGCGATGAATAAAACAGTGAAAAATTTACAAGATATGGTCGGTAAAATCGTCGAAACGGGATCGAATATTAATACGGCATCCAATGAAATAGCGCAAGGTAATGTAAATTTGAGTCAGCGTACCGAGGAACAAGCATCCAGTTTGGAAGAAACTGCATCGGCAATTGAGCAGATGTCGAGTAGCACCAAACAGAATGCGGATAATGCCCGTCAAGCGAACCAGCTTTCGTTAAGTGCGCGCACCGAAGCAGAAAAGGGCGGGGAAGTTTCCTCGAAAACCATTAGTGCCATGTCTGAAATTAATTCAGCGAGCAAAAAAATTGCAGATATTATAGGTGTCATTGATGAAATCGCATTCCAGACCAACTTACTTGCTTTGAATGCAGCAGTAGAGGCAGCACGTGCTGGTGAGCAAGGTCGTGGGTTTGCGGTCGTAGCATCGGAGGTGAGAAACCTGGCACAACGCAGTGCGGCGGCGGCCAAAGAAATTAAAACGCTGATTAAAGATAGCGTTGAGAAAGTGGAAGAAGGGTCCAAGTTGGTAGATGAGTCTGGAAAATCGTTGGAAGAAATTGTGAATTCTGTTAAAAAGGTTAGCGACATAATTGCAGAAATCGCAGCAGCGAGTCAGGAGCAAGCATCTGGTATTGAGCAAGTGAATAAGACTGTGATGCAAATGGACGAAATGACACAGCAGAATGCAGCATTGGTGGAAGAAGCCGCGTCTTCCAGCGAAGCACTTAGTTCTCAGGCAGAGGATTTAGCTAAAATGATGACCTTTTTCAAGCTAGATGAATTGGCGAGTCAGGGTCGAAGGTCAGCAAGTAATTCATCGTCAAAATCTAACGCATGGACAGGGTCGCAAAGTAATTCAGGCGGAACTCCAACCAAAAAAATGAAACAATCGAATCAAGGCTCTTCAACTTCAGATGATGAATGGGAAGAATTCTAAATTTAATTTTTTACTAGCGGGATATTAACGTGTCGAGGCAAGAAAATTTTGAGTTCTCTGATAATGATTTTAATTATATTCGGGAATTAGTGAGCGACTGCGCGGGAATTAATTTAGCCGATGGTAAACGACAGCTTGTTTATAGTCGGCTTACCCGTAGATTACGCGAGCTAGGTTTGTCTGACTTTAAATCTTATTGTAGTATTCTTAAAAAAGGTGATGATTCCGAGTTAGTTAATTTTATTAACGCGATTACGACTAACTTAACTTCATTTTTCCGCGAGCAGCATCATTTTGATTTTTTGATCAAGACTGTCTTTCCTGAATTGCTGGAAAAAAATAAAGCGACACGAAGAATTCGTTTGTGGTCAGCTGGTTGCTCAACGGGTGAGGAGCCTTATTCCATTGCTATGACATTTCAAGACCATTTCCCTGAAATCAAAAATTGGGATATTAAAATTCTTGCCACCGATCTGGATACCAACGTATTGGAAACAGCAAAAAAAGGGATTTATGCGTTTGAGCGTGTTTCGGGCTTACCTAAGAAAACTGTAAATAAATGGTTTGTACACAGTAAAAGTAAAGAAACAAACCTGGTTAAAGTAAGGCCTGAATTACAAAAAATGATAAGCTTCAAACATCTAAATTTAATGGGAAAGTGGCCTATTAGCGGGGAATTTGATTTTATTTTTTGTCGGAATGTCATTATATATTTTAATAAGGATACTCAGCGAATTCTAATTGATCGTTATGCGAATCATATGGCTAATGGAGCTTATCTATTTTTAGGACATTCCGAATCACTTTTTAAAGTGACTGATCGGTTTGATTTACTCGGTCACACAATGTACCAAATAAAGGGTTAGTATTTTGGCGCTAGTCTTAAGACAAGACAATACACATAAATGTTTCCGAGGTTTCGAGAAGATTAATCGATACTGGGATAAACATGCGCAATACAATGCTGCAAAAATATTGCCCGGCGAATTTTATGTGACGACAGGAAATGAATTAATTTTGACAGTTTTAGGCTCGTGTGTGTCGGCGTGTATTCGAGATAAAAAACTTAAAATAGGCGGTATGAACCATTTTATGTTGCCTGCATCACCGGAGAAATCCAGTTCGTCACCCAATGAAATTGTTAGTCAATCTGCTCGTTATGGCAATGTTGCGATGGAGAAAATGATTAATGAAATTTTAAAACAAGGTGGGTCGAAAAAAAATTTGGAAGTGAAAGTATGTGGAGGCGGGAGGATTATTGCTAATATGGGTAGCATAGGATTACGAAATATTGAATTTGTAAAAGAGTATTTAAATGTTGAAAAATTAAATATCATTGCTGAAGATCTGGGTGATATCTACCCTCGCAAGGTCCAGTATAATCCTATTACTGGTTCACTAAAAATAAAAAAATTACAGTCCATGCACAATTCCACAATTGTTGAGCGCGAAAAAGAATATATGAAAGGAATCGAGTCTAAACCCGTTAAGGGTGATATAGAGTTATTTTGAATTTGAACGGATAAATTTAATATTATGCCAAAAATAAAAGTTTTAATTATTGACGATTCAGCACTGATTAGGCAAATGTTAACGGAAATAATTAATAGCGACTCGCATTTTGAAGTAGTCGGTACTGCACCAGATCCTTTGGTAGCACGTGACAAAATAAAACGTCTGCAACCTGATGTACTTACACTTGATGTTGAAATGCCTAGAATGGATGGCTTGACATTTTTAAGTAATTTGATGCGTCTTCGGCCTATGCCGGTAGTTATGATTTCTTCGTTAACAGAAAAGGGTGCGGATGTTACTTTAAATGCGCTAGAGCTTGGTGCGGTTGATTTTGTTTCCAAACCGAAATTGGACCTCTCAGCGGGAATGGATGCATATCGAGACGAAATCATATCAAAAATTAAAATCGCAGCCACTGCAAACGTACAAGCAAGAACCTCTTTTTCTTCGCTAGAATCCAAGAAAGTAGATCCAAAATTGTCTGCAGAAGTAGTCATAGGAAGAAAGGCACCACGAAAGCTTAATACCACTGATAAAATTATTGCCATCGGCGCATCAACAGGCGGTACCGAGGCGATAAAAGAAGTCCTTATCAATTTGCCACCTGACATGCCAGGCATTGTCATAACGCAACATATACCTGAAGCCTTTAGCCAGTCTTTTGCAGATAGAATGAACGGTTTATCACAGTTAATTGTTTGCCAGGCAAAAGATGGCCAACCTATTATTCCGGGACATGTTTATATTGCACCCGGTGGCCAACATTTGCTGGTTAATCGAACCGGTGCGAAGTATATTTGTGAGCTCAATGATGGCCCAGTTGTGAATCGCCACAAACCTGCGGTTGATGTTTTATTTCGTTCTGTTGCGCAAAATGCCGCGGCCAATGCGGTGGGCGTTATCCTCACTGGCATGGGCGATGATGGTGCCCGTGGTATGGAAGAACTTAAAGAGGCTGGTGCAACCGTGACAATCGCTCAAGATGAAAAATCCAGTGTTGTTTGGGGCATGCCTGGTGAGGCGGTTAAGCTTGGCTGTGTTGATGAAGTGCTTGGTTTAAATGAAATCGCAAATCGTCTGGTTGCCATATTCGAAAAAAACTAAACGTTTCAGTAAAGGCAAGGCATGCCTTGTTTGCGTTAATACTAATTTCAAGTAGGAAAATAGTCGCTGGTGATCGTTCCAGTTTGAAAATTTTAGGAACTGCGAACTAGCCCGCATTTCTCACAGCCCATCTACTGCGACGGCCCAATTGCATACTATGACTCGTTTTCACTCGGTCCAAGCGCTCGACATAGTG
>QIKQ01000234.1 GCA_003233075.1 Gammaproteobacteria bacterium | reverse complement strand
GAAATAGCAAGGGTTATATTGCGTAGCTAAGATAACCTATACAGGGCGCCTCTAAAAACTAGGATATTTGTGCGCTAGCAAGGTGGGGGGGGGGTTAAAAGTGCAGCTTACACGCAGTTTATCGCTATGCGACCCCGCATTTTAAAAAATTCGACAACGCCGCCAACGTGCAAATAGACACAATTAGAGCTGCCCTACAGAAATTACATGTTCACCTGCTGAGTCGCATTAAAGTACTATTTTGCAATAGTAAATCAAGACAAGGAAGCTTATGCTAGAGCTATTATGTTAAAAATCTCCAACAGTGTGTTTATCCCAAGTAAAGAGATTGAAATGACAGCAATTCGATCACAGGGGTCCGGCGGACAGAATGTTAATAAAGTATCTTCTGCCATACATTTGCAATTTGACATCAGAGCTTCCTCATTAGCTGAGCACATTAAAACTCGCTTACTGGGATTAAACGACAAACGAATTAGCAAAGAAGGCATCATTATTATCAAGGCACAACAATTTAAAAGCCAAATTCAAAACAAAGAAGATGCGCTAACACGTTTACGAGCGTTAATAAAACTTGCTATACAAGTTGCAAAGAAACGTAAGCCTACAAAAGTCTCTCGCAATCAAAAACGAAAGCGTCTAGACGGAAAATCCAAACGTGGGAAATTGAAGTCACTGAGAAGGGGTCCGAAGAATCATGAAGAAACTTAAAAATGAAGCTGAGCTAATTAGAGCAGCCTTATTAGCCGGCATGAAATATGGCGAAGATCGTGGCGCAGTAGAGTTTGAACCAACTGATTCTACCAATGAACGTTTTCTTTACATTTATCGACTTCTTGTGCACGACAAAATAATACAACCTCTACCTGAAGAGCAAGTATCACAAAAATCCATACGGCGCAGACTAGCGATGTGGCATTTAAAGCAGTTGCCCAAAGATCACCCATTATTGAAATAAAGGTTTTTTTAGGAAATTTACTGTTAAACTCATAGCGAAATATTACACGACGATATTACTCGCTAACAGTTTATTGACCCACTCCGGATCTAAATCTTACGGTTAAATTTGAATTAAAAATTGACACCATACTTGCCATAGGAAGTTGTCGCGTTTTGCGCATAGCCTCTCCCACTGACTTTTTAAACTTTTGACTGCTGCATTTTTTTATTTGATAACTAATCACTAAGCCTTGCTTTGATTGTTTTATTTCAATGTCGCATTGCTCTAATATCAACGAATTTTCTGGCTTTATCCAATTTGAAGAAATAGCTTTAGTTATTGCATTGTAGTATTTAATTTTTTCGCTTTGATTCTTGGCGTAATCAAAGCCAGGCATTAGCATTTCACCACTCACCCGTCTTATTATTGTTGAACTCCAAACGTTAGTATGTGGCGCCGATGGCAATTTCGTAAAATTACTAAATTCGTTTTTCAATATAATTTTAAATTCCGAACTAGAGCAACGATAAATGTTAAAGCCAACTACTTGCCCAGCTACACATTGATTTATTTTCAGTATGCAAGTCGAATTCGTATGCGCTTTTAAATCAGCAGCCTCGTTTATGTTGTTAGCTAAACTTAAGAGAATTTTTTGATTATATATTTTTCGATATTTTAGTAACCTTTTCTTAGATAATTTTTTTGAGTATTCTGGAATCTTGTCCAAGCCGTATATTTTGCATTTTATATATTGTTTTCGACTATTATTACTCTCCGCCAATACCGGCCCTATAATGAGTCCGAAACCTAATAAATACACAAATATTTTCATTAATTCAATCCTTCTAGAAAGTATAATAGTAAATACTAGTTGCTTGACAATAATTACATGTATCGGTTTGAATGCACATACATCAAGCTTAAAAAGTTATTAACATCGGTTTCTAATGTTGATAAAATCCAGGAACGATTATTATTTTGATTTTAATACTTGCGTTAATCCTCTTAATATCTTCAACTATTTTTTTACGAATTTTAACTAGGTATTTAGCTCGGTAGCGATTTCTACTAAATATTAAAGACCGGTCAGGTAAAATTGCATGTTTAATTAATATTTCCTTTTCGTCATTATCGTATCGATAAATTAGACTACCTAGAGAGCCAACGTAAGACCGTTTTAAATTGGAGCCACATTCATGCACGCAGCGATTGTTATGAAAACCCATAATTCGATTCAAAATTTCTATTGCTTGACTTGGACTTACAAATTTTTGATTTTGACTTTGAATGCGAAATTCACTTCTATATACTCCACGCGAGTACGATGTCGCTGTAATTGCAAATAAGCTGATAAAAATTATTCCTAGACGACTGAATTTTTTGAGTGAAGAATCGTAATTGATATTTTCATGCGAATTGGAGTATTTATAGCAAACAGGTAGCACGAGTAAGGCGAACAAATCAGTTAAATCAACAGTTCGATTGAAATTCGCTATGCCCAACTCATGTAGCACTTTAATAAAAGGCGATGCTAATTCAGATTTCCAGAAAACGAATACTAGTACTATTAGCCAGGAAACGATCTTTTTGTATTTAGGAAACCAAGCAAAAAGAAACAAGCTTAATAGACTAATACCTGAAAAATCAGATAATTTACCACTAATCAGCCCAGGCCAAGCCGCCTTTAAATAGAAGTCATTGAGTAAAAGCAAAATTAAGCTAAGAAGAAATAGTCGTGATAGAAATATTGAATTCTTCATTAAATTACCTTTACCTATTTAATTGCTTGCGATGAAGTTAACCATTCTTAATTGCAGACCTTCTCCAAGTTACTACGAGTCCATGCATTTGTTTGCATTATCCATTAAAATT
Organism: Gammaproteobacteria bacterium; assembly: GCA_003233075.1. Lineage (GTDB taxonomy): Bacteria > Pseudomonadota > Gammaproteobacteria > SZUA-21 > SZUA-21 > SZUA-41. The sequence continues at coordinate 20,136 of QIKQ01000234.1, read as the reverse complement.
TATTTCATATCGGTATTTTGCCAGGGCGGAGGTTTATTATGAGCCTCTAGAAGCTCCCAAGGAAGCTCAATATATGTTTAGCTTAAAACAACGTCATTCAATTGTGAACGATTTTTTAGTATTGCTCGATTTTGCAAATAGTAGTCTTCGGTAGTTCCTATGTCGATAACAACTATTATTGAATATACAATATCCGTAATATTCACGACTGAAACCATACAGACTTGCAAGCTATTTTACTTAAAATTTTACGTCTTTTGTGCTATATGTACTGTTGCATAATACACAATGAGATACAATATAAGCTGCAATAAAGTCAGTAGAGAGAGAGAGAGAGAATAACTATGAAAGAATCTTTGAAGAGTATGATGATCGTAATGATGCCTTATATGAAGATATTAATGTGGGTCGGCATAGCATTAGTCGCAATCGGTATTTTACTTATAATTATAAAGTTTGCACTTAAAAAGAATATGCAGTCTGGCATTAACTGGTCTATGCGTATTGGATTTGGTTTCGCTGCATTTTATATCATTTGCCAATTTATAGGCCTTTACTTACAAATGACTCCTGCAATCAATTTTGCTGATTCTAAAAACTTCGAGTTTAATTTAGTTGAATTTTGGATTATTGGTGCTGCGTTTTTAGTTACCGCAATAGTCATGAAACTTCTAGGACGATCAAAGCAAGATGGCATGGCATAATCTAGGTAGAATTAAAGCTTGATACACCCGCTAACTAAATGGGTGTATTTCGGCTTTCTCCCTCAATAGATTTAAATCACTAATGTGAATTAAATCCGATCACTTATTCTTTCGAACAAGCTTAGCACCTCAATTTATTTAATACGCTTAAACTCACCTGACGCACAAACGTTTGCATCTGTGCAACCGTTCAATTGCCATGTGTTTTTATTGGTCAAGCTTAATTTAGTATTGTAAGTATCGCCTGTTTGTGGATGCGCAACTTTACCTACAAAATTTTTACCTTTCGCAACTAATTTCGAACGAATCATTTCCATTCCAACATTTTTAGGACCAGCAGTCACTTTAGCGCATACTTCGGTCTTTTTACATTTAGTCACTACAACAGTAAACTTATCCCATTGCCACTTACCTACCATGGCCATTATGCCTTCCGCAGCACTTGCAGAATTAACAAAGCCAACTGTAACCAACGCAAAACAAATAATAGTAATTTTTTTCATGTTCACTCCGATTAATTTAATTTTGTGAAAATATTTTTGTGTCTTGTTTTTTATGTCTTAATTGAGTAATTATTGCCCTTTTACACCCTTTTACATAAGAACTCTTAAATATTAGAACATTGTAATACAGTCTGAGTCAAACACCTTAATGTCATACATAAATAGTTTTTGCTTACTGCATGGCTTAGTAACATTTCTATAATATACTTATAATTCAAATAGTTAATAAATTTATTTTACAGAGCTAGTAAATTAATTGCTAGAGAGTCTTATCTATATTTAAGATATCTAGCAACACCGTAAAATTTATCTTTTTTTTTCAATGCTTTATATTTGATTAATGTTTAACCATATCATCTTGTTCTATTAAATTTATGCGACTCATTTATCATTTTGTGAGTTTTCTAAGGAATTTTCTAGGGGGCGCTATTTATTTTGCATACTGGATGAATTTGGATATCAGACTTCGTTCCTAACCACGGTAACTGCGACTACATTACTCTAACTCCTGCGTCTCAGCAGTCGTGAAGAGCCAGGTAAGTTTATTAGTAGTTGGTATAAAATAATCTGAAGGGAATAGCAAGGGTCGTAATCGCGACACAGCCCACAAATTGTGGGCTAATCTTATTAACTTTGGTTTCGTCTTAACTAAGCTGCCGAGATCGCCAGAATATTACAGCGAAGATTCCAAACAGCAATAGTATAAAAGTTGATGGCTCTGGAACTGGCGACGCTGTCAAATGAACCGTGAATCTCGAATCCAAAGCATATATTATTTCATAGGCTGTAGGTATTGAAATTTTAAATGAATCTGCTCCAAGCAATGTAGCGCTAAGATTGATGCCATCAAAAAACGAGCCTGATGTCGTTATGCTGCTAATTGGAGCGCCTAAATCTAAACTGGAAACAATCACATCAAATGTCGAGCCAGGCAGTCCTGGCACCCAGTGCCAAAAATGGTTTATATCAGTAAAATCGAAATCGATACTGAATGCATTTACATTAACGCTAATATTTTCATCGCTAGCAAAATTTAATTCGAATTCGGCTATCGAGCCCGTACTCACCGTTGCAGTCTGAGTAGCCACTCCAACCGCTGATATTTCGACTGAGTCGCCAATTAGTGAAGCTTGAGTTTGCAGAGTAAATAATAATAAGAAAATTAAGCCAATCTTCAATATTGAAATATTTTTGCACTTAAGGGTTTCCATATTTTTCACCATTCCTTATCCATAATTGATGCTAAGCTAGCATAGCTATTTGAGGAAAATATTTCTACCCTCAATGTCTTGAATGCGAGCTGCATGTTGTTTGTAAATTAAAGATTAATCTTATCTATTATCTATCGACTAATATTTAATCGACATTATACACTAGCTTGTGGTTATTTATCATCAGTAGTTATTTTAGTAAGCTTTGGTAGTGAGAACTAATCACAGTAAGTTTGTCTACTTGCATTTCTTTAAAACTATAAGGTATGCCACCCACACCTAAGCCAGATTGTTTTAAACCGGCAAAAGGCATCCAGTCTACTCGAAATGCAGTGTGATCATTTATCATGACAGCAGATGCATTCAGTTGTTTACTTATATATATAGCACGATCAATATCCTGTGTAAAAACTGACGCCTGAAACGAAAACGGGAGCTGGTTGGCTAGCTCGATCGCCTGTTCCAAATCGTCATAGGAATACAAGCAAACTACTGGTCCGAATATTTCATTAGTTGATACCTTGGCAGTCATTTTGGGATTGAGTACTAATGTCGGTTCATAACAGGAGTCAGAAATTTTGTTGCCACCTATTAGAATTTTGGCACCCGACTCTTTAGCTTCACTAACCCAGGCGTGTACTCGATCGACTTCACGTGTTCGAATCAAGGGGCCAATATCAGTATCAGCGAGAGTTGGATCTCCAACCTTAAGCTCATTAATACTAATAATCATTCGATGAATAAGATCGTCAATGATTGATTGATGACAAAACACACGTTGCACTGAAACACATACCTGGCCTGCGTGATAGTAGCCACCTTTCACTAATGGCGGAACCGTTTTGGCAAGATCCGCATCGTTTTCTATAATGACCGGTGCTGCGCCACCGTGCTCAAGAGTACAACGAGTGCCCGCTGCCAGTTGAGAACGCAACATCCAACCCACTTTTGCGCTGCCAATAAAAGTAAAAAAGGCCACTCGTGAGTCACTTACCAAGGCACTTGCCACTGCTAAATCTTTCACGATTAAAGCTTGGCACCAGATGGGCTCTAATCCTGCTTGATGTAATAGAGAAACAAATCGATAGCAGGATATTGGCGTGTCTTCCGCTGGTTTTACTATCACCGGATTGCCCGCAGCTATCGCGGGCGCGACCTGATGCACTATTAAATTGAGCGGATGATTAAACGCACTGACGGCAACGACTGTGCCGATAGGCTCATGGTGGGTAAATGCAATTCGATTTGAAGAAGCGGCGTTAATTCCCATCGGAATCATTTCACCCGAAGTTGTTCTTAGGCATTCAATGCAAGAACGCACGCCATCAATAGCACGAACAACTTCTACTTGAGAGTCATTAAGAGGTTTACCTCCTTCGCGTGCAGCCTCAAGAGTTAAAACATCAATCATCTCACTCATCAGATCAGCTGTTTTTGACAGAATTTCGATTCGTTTTTCGACCGATAATTTCCTTGATCTATCTTTCGATAATGCATCTGCATTCGCAAGGGCAAGCTCTACAGTATCAAGGTCACAAACTTCAAAAGTCGCGATTGGTTCATTATTGTACGGCGAGTTAACCTCAATCCTTTCAGAATTTAGTTTGGCGCCTGGAATCATTAATGGATAATGATCCATCATAAACATCTCCTAGTTTAGGCAAAATAGCTTGTCTACTCATTAGAGACCTTTGCACGAATACTGCCAAGTCAGATAACTGCTCTAAAACCTCGTCAAAATGCGGGGTCGCGCAGCGATAAACTGATGTGTAAACTACGCTTTTTCGTCAGTTTTACCTTGCTCTCTAATTTCTCGTTATCCGCGCAAAGCTCTCCCAGCATTTATACACTGAATAATTGAGCATGATAACTATTATACCTCGTATTTCATCTACAATAGCTAGTTTTAAGCAAGATTTCAGCACGACTTAGTCCAAGCATTTGCTTTGCAAGCAATTCTACACTAGCCTTCAGTACAAGGATCTATTGGGATTGGTGGGAACTCGTTCAAATTATGGTGATTAGACATTACGACTTAATTATTATAGGCGGAGGTGTGTCGGGTACTGCCTTATTATACTTAACAAGTCATTATTCAAACATAAAAAGTATTGCATTATTAGAAAAATACGACCAAGTCGCCAAGGTAAATTCTCTCGCACGTAATAATAGCCAAACTTTGCACTGTGGTGATATCGAAACTAATTACTCTCTAGATAAAGCCAAGAAAGTACAAAAAGCCGCAAACATGATTGTTCATTATGCTAATTCACATCAAAGCAGCCAAACCTTACTCTATAAAATGCCAAAAATGGTTTTAGCGATAGGCGAAACTGAAATAGAGGTAATTAAAAATCGAGCTCAGGAATTTAGTGAAACCTTTCCCTATATGAAGTTGCTCGATAAACAGGCCATCGATAAAATTGAGCCAAATGTAACCCGAGTTAATGGTAGTTTGCGTGAGGACGATATATTGGCATTTGGTTGTGAAAGTCACGGATGTGCGGTTAATTTTGCAGAACTATCCCGTTCTTTTTTAGCTGAATCAAAACGACAGGTTAATAATAGGATCGACGTGATATTTAACACTAAAGTAGAATCAATTAAAAAAAACCAAGATCTCTATCATCTTAAAACTAATGGTAAAAATTATACTTGCAACGCCGTCGTTGTTAACGCTTGTGGTCACAGCTTGTTACTTGCGCAAAAAATGGGCTTTGGCAAAAATTTCTCATGCCTGCCTGTTGCCGGTAGTTTTTATTTAGGACCCGAGTTGCTTAATGGTAAAGTCTATCGTGTTCAAAACAACAAATTGCCGTTTGCTGCTATTCACGGTGATCGAGATTTCACTATTAATAATCAAACTCGCTTTGGGCCCACCGCACTACTCTTGCCCATGTTAGAGCGATACCAGTTGTCTTCTGTCTTAGACTTTCTTAGGGTCTTACATCTTGATAGAAAGGTGATTCGTACCTTATGGGACATCATGAAGGACAAAGACATTCGCAATTATATTTTTCGCAACTTTAAGTACGAAATTCCGCTAATTCGTCGACGTGCATTCCTCAAGGAAGTTAAAAAGATAGTGCCCAGTCTTAAAGTCGCAGACTTGAAATACGCACGTCGATTTGGTGGTGTACGACCACAACTCATTGACAAAGAGGCCTGCAAACTAATTATGGGTGAGGCAAAAATTGACCCTGGTGATGGCATTATATTTAATATGACGCCGTCGCCAGGCGCCAGTAGTTGTATGGATAACGCCGAAAACGATATGCGCATAATCGCTGCCTACTTAAATGCAAGCATAAACGAAGACAAGTTAAATCAGGAACTTGCGCCTAATGAATGAATTTATTTATTTATTTATACAAAAATAACTTTTCAATTTGCAAATTAACGCCTTTTACTCCAAAAGTTTTATACACAATTCTACCCTTTCGATTTATAACTATACTATAAGGAACAATCACTACTTTCATCTGTGCCGCAATATTCTGTGAAAGCTCATAAGCTATTGGCACAACGAGTTTAAATTTCTTTTTAAACGCAGTGACTTTTTGCATAGTTTCATTTAAGCTAACATTAACAGCAACCACATCAAGTTTACCACGATATTTTTTATAAATTGCATTTAGATGAGGCACTTCTTCTTGGCACTTTCCGCACCAACTTGCCCAAAACTTTAAGTAAAGCGGCCTATCGCGAACCACCCCTAGCTTAATCACTTTGCCGTTCAATAATTTCATACTGATTGGCGTTGTATTTATAGCTATTGTAATATTTTTAGCACTCGTCTGCGTAAACGCATAAGCTAGGAAGATAATAAATAGCGATAACTTAATGTTAAAAATTCCAGACATAATCATTCCTTCTAACTCACAATTAATATTTTTAAGTCAATTCTCATGGTAAGCTTACTACTTAAAGTTAACTTTAAGTCAAGGACTATTATGCCTAATTATTCAATTGGTGAACTTGCGACTAAAACTGGATTGGCCGCATCTGCCATTCGATATTATGAATCACTCGGCTTAATACCGAAACCAAAACGACAAGGCGGCCGTCGAGTTTATGCTGAGGCTGATCTTAAATCCTTAGGCATAGTCCTTGTCGCCCGCGAAGCAGGATTTACAATGTCGGAAATAAAACTCATAGTGCAGCCAATTAATAGGGAAAAACTACCTGCATCAAAACGCTGGCAAAGCGCAGCGCGAAATAAAATTGAAGAATTAGATTTACAAGCAAAAAAAATCCAGCAAATGAAACAATTGCTAAATAAAATTCTCAGCTGTGACTGTCAAACATTAAAAGAATGTGTAGATTATGGAGTTAAAAATCTGTTTAATAATAAATAAAACTTGGATCACACATGGGCACCTCTAAAAATTAGGATATTTGTGCGCTGGCAAGGCGGAGAGCTTTTTTAAAAGCGCAGTTTATCGCTGCGCGACCCCGCATTTTAAAAAGTTCGACAACGCCGCCAACGTGCAAATAGACACAATTAGAGGTGCCCACATGATATAGTATTAGCCCTCTACTATTTACACTAGAATTATAATTGCTTAACTGAGATTTGGTTCATTTTTAAACAAATGATACTAATCTAATTGACGCCAAGACTATAATAAGGTTAAAAATAATCCCCACACAAAATGAGCACAAATTATTATGCCTTTAACAACCAATAGTACTTATCAAGCCGACGCTGGCTTTGAAATAAAAGGCATGATGATGAGTTACAATGTATTCATTCCTAGATTATACAACTGGTGTAAATCACTTAATTTTGAGGCTGGTAAAATCATGCCTTCCCGTGCATTTTGCGCTGACGAGAGTCAAGGCTACCCGATCATAATGATAGCCAAACACTTCGGTACCTTTCCTTTTAATCACGGACGTGCTGGAGGCATTGTCGCAACAGATCGTCACGGACCTCATGGCCCACACGGAGAAAATTTAGTTATCATTCAAGCCAGCCACGTTGGTTATGATCCACAAACAAAACAATTTGGACATTACCGGCGTTTACAAACTAATAACGCTGTCTGCAGCCCAAGCTGCGGAAAAATCGATCATACGCTTGAATGGTATCAAAATGAATATCAGTTCGCTCAACAAAACATTCGCCTACATAATCAAGATAACCAGGAATGTATTACAATAGATAACCAATTGTTAAGAGAAAATCGAGAAGAAGGATTATTTTTAAATTTAGAAACTTTAATTAAGCCTAATAGTGATAAGCAATATGTGCCCATAAAAAGATTAAGCACTGCCAAAGTATACGTCGCCTCATCAGCCTTTGTGTCTAGTATCGGCAAGTCTGCGTTTCACGCTGATATGCCGCAAATAATAGGCGAAAATCTAAAAGCAAATACGTTCTATTTTCAACGCCAAATCTCACAAACGGAAGAAGGAGCGCAACATTTGGAGCGTAATTTATTAGCGCATATGCCACAAGTTATTACTTCAACTTTTCCTCTTTTAGTCGCAGCTCAACTAAATACTCAAATAGAGTTTGACCGAACTTTCCGAACAATAGTGAAAGAACATAGCTATCAATCCAAAAAAGTACTCTTTGTCGCCGGTCTTAATATCGATATATCGCCTGAAATGGAACAAATTTTTCCCCTAACTAAATTTGTCCCCTGGGCAGCTTATTTTCAAGACAGCGATGGAAATTATACGACATTTGAACAACCTGAATTAATGCAAGCACTAAAGCAACAAAGCACTGAAAACCCGGATCAAATTGACTTGGAGGATGCGATTCAACATATGACTAAGGCGAAAGAGGTTATCATAGATCTAGAAAATATCTAATCTTTGTAAATCTTATCTAAACAACTGGCTAGCGATCTATTGGACTTAAGGAAGTGTAACGAGAAATTAGGCAACCGATTCTATTTTTCGCTTGTTTGAAACGAACAATGGAGCCTAAGCCTATTTCAAAAAAAGAATTAAAAAAGAAGCAAACTTCCTGCTTCAGGAATTAATCAGAGGCTCCCTAGGTTGCATTAGAACTACGCAACAATTTAGCAACTCGACTATTCAGCTCACCCTCAATTAAATCTCGCAAATGAGCTTCGCAATCAAATTTTTCACATTTTAAATAATGACGACAACAAATTCTAATATCCCTTACTTTATAATTTTCAACGTCTAACAAAGAAACAAGAACGATTTCATCTTTTTGCCGTTGCGATTTAGCATTTCCTATTAATTTATAGGTGTTTTCTCCATCGATAAATCGCTTTACTGTGTAGCGTGAGATCTGTCCAAAATTGTAATTTCCTGCGCACATAGGCACGAATTGCTTACTCATAACAGCACCCTCAGAATTTAATAATTAAATGTAAAACCTCCAGTCGATTTTCAATACTATGTGGAACATGAAAAAGTTACATTGATTTATATCAACTTAATTGCATAATCTCCAACCCCATCTTCTAATTAGTTTTATTAAATCGAGATGATTTATTTGTGCGAAAGTCACTGCTTTCTCTTCTATTTTAGTATCTTACGCGATTTGACTACCCTAAAATTTCCGTATTCTCACTTAAAGCTATTTTGAATTTGAATTGTGTACACAAAGTGACTGTCTTGGGGCCACTGCTGTCCCACAATTATTTTGTTTCGATGTGTAGCAATTATCAATCGATCAGGTCGCGCTCAACCTTGCCCGTCTTTGCGAGACTGCGCCAGCAGATGACGCAATCTCCTAAATTCAATCTCGTGATCAATGCCTCTTAATTGCATCCCAAGCTAAATACTTGAATTAGTAAGATCCCACGCATCCTTCGGATGCTTTGGACACTAAGGTGGATTGCTTCGGTATGATCAAAGATCACACCTCGCAACGATGAATTCTTTTTAGATTCTTCTAATCATGGTGGTGAATAAGCTTGCGATTTTTCTCTTTATTAACGAGTGTAAGCTAAGTTCTAGTTTCATGTCTCAAATCGATATTCTATCGGATAACCTCATAGGGATAGCGTTTAATGAAATATTATTACAAACTGTTTGACAGCAGTGGTCTTGGGGCAATCTCACGGTGATTACTAAGTCGATAAATACAAATGATTAGTCCTTTTTGACAGTCTCCTTTAGGTCTATTTGAAATACTGCGGATACCGGATAATGATCAGAACCTCCACCTTTAATAACTTTTGCACTTATAAAACGAACTCCCCGCCCTAAGATATGATCAATTTCAACGACAGCTGGCAACATACTCGTAGCTCCTGGAAAAGTAGGTCCACACGAAGTATGCTTAACTTGTAGGCAAGCAAGCACATAGTTTTTATTGCGCAAAAACACGAGCGCCCGATCATTTCGACCTTCATTCATATCACCCATTAATATAAGAGAACCGCGCCAATATTTAAATTTCTTCCAAAGAGTCTTAGTTTGATTAATTCTAAGCAAAGTATTTTTTGCAACAGTTAGAAGCAAACCATCGCTTTTCCGATGTTTACCGAAAGGTGGGAAAAGATGTACGCAGGCAATCATTAACTTTCTTCTATTTATTTGTATGATTGCTGAGGAACCCGGCATACGATGAGGTCGAAGGGGATACAGCGCCTTTTTTATAATAGGATATTTTGAAACTATGCCTACCCCCCAAGTACCATGCTTTGGATAAAGAGCTTGGTATTGATAGTTCTGCCTTAGATATCGATCTCGGTTAAATTTTCGGACAAATCTTGGTGTCAGCTCTGTTAGGCAAACAATGTCTGGTTTTTGTTGTTTAATTAAATTAATCGATTTTATCATTTTTTTTGAATTATACAGTACGTTGTACGCCATCACTTTTATCGATACCTTACTTCTTGTACTTTTTAGATTTGTTTCGGCGAACGACAATTGATTAAGCACGATGAAAGCAAGTGCCAAGCATACGCCTTTATACAACTTTATATAAATCATATTGCGACTCCTAAATAAAAAAACTATATTAGTGCCCCGGAATTGTACTTTCTACTGATAGTATTTCTATAGTAGTCATGCTTTGTTAGGATAAATATCAAGTCATATCTAACGTAACTAGCTAATAAACACAAACCATAAAATAATTCTTGTTAACGTTAGCCAGCACTAAACAGTATTTAATTTTTACATCTCACTTACAGTTTTTTACACATTCATTACTAACTAATTATAATTTTCTTGTAGACTTAGCAAAATAATATCCATGTCTAAATGAGACTAAATAATTTAATTTGCATCGGAGCTGTATCTTATTGGAGGTTTTATGAAACTATCAATCAAACTAAAATTAACACTGTTATTCGCGTTGTCCATCTCACTAATCATTAGTTTTATCTCTCTCAGTAAAATTATCAATAGTCAAAAAAAACCGACAAGAACCGTCAAACAAGTTCTTGATATATATCAATCCTCCGGACTAAAACGTTTAAGCAATTCTTTCAAACGTGCCAATATTAATATGCCGCCAAAGGAACTAAGACTTCTTGCATTTAAACGCGAGAGAAAAGTCGAGTTGTGGGCTCGGGACTTAGGTGAATGGAAAGCAATTAAAACTTATCAATTTACAGCAACAAGTGGCAAATTGGGCCCAAAGTTGAAACAAGGTGATGAACAAATTCCGGAGGGAGTGTATAGCATTATTGGCTTAAACCCAAATAGTTCCTATCATCTATCCATGAAACTAAACTATCCTAATGAGTTTGATAAATATTATGCAAAAAAAGAGGGCCGAGTTAAACCAGGCAATAATATATTTATTCACGGTAAAAACAAATCAGTTGGCTGCATCGCCTTAGGTGATACAGCGATCGAGGAAATTTTTGTCATTGTCGCTCTAACTGGAAAGGATAATACTAAGGTAGTTATTTCGCCCTATGACTTTAGAAACAAGCGATTTAAAAAAACGTGGAAAAGTCCAAAATGGGCTAAAAGTTTGTACTCAAACATTAGTAACTCTTTAAAATTATTCACAAAAAACTAAAATAATCAATATTAACAATATTTACTTACTTACTCTATAATAGGATAGGTAATCGCAGATTAAGATTCACTCCAATATACGCATTCAACACCTGTTTTTTACCTAGATTATATCAGCCAAAATAGATAAAAGTAGAGATAAGTATGAACATTAAACGTCATGGGATATTTACTAAACTACTCGTTATATCAATTATTTATTTTTTTATTAATAGTTTCATCACTAACGCAGTTTTTGCAAAATACTATCAATCTTCTATAGCGAACAGCGCCAACCGTGCTGTGTCATTAAGAAACTTACAAACTCAGTTGAAATGGTGTATGAGACGTGGCAATTGCAGCAATGAAATTAAATACTTAGGAGGCATTACTCAACCTATCGGCGTCGTAATTGATCACAAGAATTTAGATATACTTCTAATTGGAAAATCAAATTCCAATCAGGAAAAACTACACACCGACGATTTACTTACAATTATGCAAAATCAACATCATCGATTTGCTAAACGCAAAGGCAATACTATTTACATACAAGACATTGCCTGCAGTATTGATCCCATACCTAAATCATTACAGAAATTACAAAAGCTTGATGCGCGCATTCGAATTGAACGTAACTCAAAACGAAAAAAAATATTACAAGCCAAATGGGCTAAACTTGCCAAATCAAAACAAAAAGTTAGGATCTTTGGTATTCCACCCAGCAGGGTTGCCCAAGTAATTATTGACGCAGACTATTTATTAAAAAAACTGGGTGATAAAAACTATCGTTTGAAGACCGTACCCAGCATGCTGGACCTGATGTATGCCCATGCGAAACGAAAATTAGAAAAAAATATACACACTCGAATTAATTTAGCTTCAATGAATCGTTTTTGGCTGGTCTCAAGCAATAACAAAATAAGTATTAATAAATCGCTCTACCTGCTCGAACACTCAGATGTTAAACTAAGGACTGAAGAAGAATTTCTTCACTCTAGCGGCAAACGAATCCAAGGTACAGGTCGTGAAAATAAGTTCGCCAAACAATTTACTAATCGATTTAACCTAGCCTATGACAAGGAAATTTCACGGCGATATCCAATTTTTATTGAACTCAAAAATCTCTATCGACTTGCTAATCTAGCGCATGTAATTAAATCAGAAAAACTATTTCGTAAAGCGGGACTCAACAGCCACTACTTCATTAAAAAACATAAAATTCGTCTAATCAAGGTTAGTCCAACCTTGCCTGGTATTGCGCATAGCCGAAAACTTGAAGTCGTTAAAAAAACTGCGACTAGCAAGACCACACTGACGATGACACTAACCAGCATGGGCGGCGTTGACATGAAAGTAAAGCCTGTACTTAAACGCACAAACTCACGCCGCTTAAGCAGTACCGCACGGAAAATATTAAGCCAAAGACCTTCTCAATCTCATCGTGGCAAACCACCCATTAGCTGGTCGCTTAAGTTATAAAGTTATAAAGTTATACCTTTTATCATCATGCCCAGCGCACCATAAAAAAAGGTCACCCAGGGTGACCTTTTTTAATTTGTTTACTGCGCTTAGATGTAAAATAAAACTTTAGTATTATTTAAAAACCAAAATTATATCTCATGCCGAACGTAAAGGTAAAATCATCATTATCGTTAATATTGTAACTAGCAGCGTCAAATGATAAGCCTAGGTTATCATATAAATTATACTTTACTCCCATGCTATACATGAAATCAAAACCATTACTTTCTGTTGTACTTTTAATTGAAAAGCCGCCCGTGTTTTCAGTTATCGTTAAGTCGTTTGTTGCGATCCATCTTACAATACCTAATTTGCCAACAAAGCTAATTTTATTACTCAAATCGTATTGACCGACACCCGCTAGAAAAAAAGCATAAACATCGGTACTAACATTGGCAGTTGCAGGACCAATAAGAGCTGTCTGATAATTCCCAGAAAAATCACCAAATCCCATGTATCCTGCCTCAACGCCGAAATTTTTAGTTAGCTCTAAGCCACCAAAAATTTTAAACCCAGTATCAGAGCCACTTACTGAAACATTGCCATCTGAGTAGTCACTATTAACTATTGAATAGCCTATATAGTATTGCGATTCAGAATCAAAACCTTTACTTTTTACCGCAAAGCTTTGTGCCGCAAAAATTAAAAATACTATAGCGAAAATGATTTGTTTGCGCATGAATGTCGACCTCTACTTTATTTTTTGTTGTTTATCTTAGCAAATATTTATTATCATTCCGTTAATTATAAGCCAATGAGGCTAAAACCAATCCATAGTATATATTTGCCTAGCCAATAATTAATTTATACCTGGCTAAATAGACTCGCCAAATGCCAGTGTACCTGACAAAAATACCGTTTGATCAAATTAAAATAGCATAGAAATAGTGAAATTATAGCTACTTGATTAATTTTTCATTGCTAGCATCACATCGCTAGCAATGAAAAACCCTAAATTCGATTATTACGCGAACAAGCCAATAGAGTTATAAGTATGAGACAATAATGTCTGAGCTTGAGCTTGTGTATGACCAAAATGATTCATTAATATTTCAGCATAAATATCTCGATAATCTACTGTATAACTTAAATATCGACCTCGCCGTAATTGCGCTGCAGATAAGCCCGGCCACCTACCATGAATGCCACCATTTATACCTTTACCGACCATAAACCAAGAAGACGCATCACCGTGATCTGTTCCAGCACTACCATTTTCTTTAGCAGTTCGCCCAAATTCTGTAACGGATAAGATTATGACTTCATCCATTTGAGAACCTAAATCATCATACAATGCTGCAATACCTTCTGAAAACTCTCTGATTTGTCTTGAATGTCGATTATTGGGTCCAGCACCGCCTTGATTTGTATGGGTATCAAATCCACCGATATCAACGGTAACAACGTCCAAATTAATATTCAGCATCGGATCATTTTTAGTTTTAATTAACTGCGCAATTTCTCTTAAACGACGGCCATATCTGCCTGCCGGATAATTCACACCAGGTGCAGGCGTGTAATTTTGTGCATTTATTGCCGATATAGTATCAAGATTGTCAAACGAAATTTTGCCGGTGTTACCAACTAGTAGCTCCGATTTACTTGCAGCAGGCTTAACTTGAAGATCATTGTAGAGTGGTAATACATATTGTTTTATCTGATCCACTAAATTACCCGAACTTGATGGAAAACCAAATTGGTCGAGAAATCCAATCGACTGAACGGGAATAGAGCCACGTAAAGACTTAGCCAAATTCGAACCAAAACTTAGTCCTTGCAAGCCACTAAGTTTATTTTGAGCATCTAAATGACGGTATAACCAACCATTAGATGACGTCGTGGGTATTCCACTTTCAATCCAATCCTGGCCCGAAAAATGCGAATGCGTACTGCTTGCGTATTGGACAGTAGGCAAGACAGCAAGGTCGTTCGCATCATAAATTTTCTTTAATGAAACCATATTTGGATTTAAACCAAAAAAATCAGTACTGCTTGCAGAATCAATTCGTATGGCTGAGAGTGGATTAGATGCATCCGGTCTTGCAATACCTATCGTTGGCCTTAGTGTGTAATAATCTGGATCAGCATAAGGAACAACTGTATTTAGTCCGTCACAACCACCACGTTGAAATATGACTACTAGTGTCGGTGAACCAGCACTTGCAACATG
This sequence comes from Gammaproteobacteria bacterium, assembly GCA_003233075.1. GTDB lineage: Bacteria > Pseudomonadota > Gammaproteobacteria > SZUA-21 > SZUA-21 > SZUA-41. The sequence continues at coordinate 5,072 of QIKQ01000234.1, read as the reverse complement.
ATTCGCCTGCGCGCCGGACATAGTGAGAAAATTACCTAAAACCCCTGTTCCTGCTGCAGCGCCTGTTCCCAAGACATTTTTCAAAAACTTACGTCGATTCATTCTAATTCTCCTAATAACAATTAATATTTTTAATTATATTTTCTGTTGTATTGTTATTGAAATTGAAATTGTGGATAGCTCATAATCAATGTTACTAAACGGCGTAATCGAGAGTTGGCTTGACTCGCATTATTTATGTTAAATGGCGTCGGACTATCTAGAAAAGCAATCGCATTCGCTCTCGCTGCGGCAGGCGAATCACCCAGTAATCGAGTCAAAAAAAAGTCTACAATAGCATTCGTGCTTGTAACGCCATGGCGATTACAATAGCCTATCATATCTGTTTCAAGCCTTGACCTGTTATTTTGTCGCAACATCAGATCTGCTGTCTTATATCTTTCCATCAATAGATTTGCACTAATCCAGTCAACACCTTTTTCGGAGTAACCTGTCGGCTCCAATTTCTCGTATAAATTTAGCCCCATATTCGTGACAAGCTCTTGTAGCGCCGATGCATTTGTCTCACCTTCTAAGCCCCGAGCAATGCTTGCCGCAAATTCCACTGGCGATTTAACTTTAGAATTTTGATTTGCTGCCGCATTAAATTCCGTTGAGCTAAATATAGTCCGTAGTACCTGTGCAATTTGATCTTGATTTGCTGAGTTGTCAAATGCTAGATAAGTTGTAACGCAATTGGCGATTAAGTTTCGTATAGCTTGTGTTTGTAATTGTGTTTGTCGTGGTATATCACTTACAAACAAAGTAACCAGCTTAGTACAAATAAATTTGGCCGTTTCAGGATGGCTCGCTAAAATATCGAGTACTTGCTCACCTTGTGCAACACCACCGCCAGCTGGAATAATGTTAGGAATATTGTTAGTAGTTAGGTAATTGTGTTGTACATCTCTATGCCGAGCAGCATTAAAGAAAAATTGATCATTCCGCAGATGCCAACCGGTAAATATTTCAGCTCCCGCTTCAATATCTAGATGCGTGTAACCACCGTCAACACCCATAGTATGTAATTCAAGAAGTTCTCGCGAATAGTTTTCGTTGGAATCACTTGCTCTATTCTTCGCACTATCTAAATACAAAAGCATCGATGGACTTTTGGCACTTATGCCAAGAAGTTGCCTAAAATTACCTAATGCATTCGCTCTAAACGCTTCATTTTCATTGCGCTCGTAGGTAACTGAGTCATCTCGTCCTACGTTATTACGAACAACATTAATGTCTGTATTGAAGTGGTTATCCCAAAACCAAGTCATGACTTCGAGAAGTTGTTTTTTACTGTAGACCATATGCAACATAGTCCAAGCTTTTAAATGATGTCGCCTAGTGACTGTGACTGAGCCAATCCGTCTCTGAAACAAATTGTCATTAATACTCGCTGGCGCCAACTGCTGCTCTAAATAAGCTTGTCTGCCTAGCACATCAACTTCATAGTATAAATTAGGTGTCATACCAAAGCTTGTACGTCGGGCTAAATGTAGCGATGCTGTTGTTACGTTACCAGTGTGTACTATCACTCTGACATCTTGCGAAACAGACAAGCCGGCACTAGTCACAGTAACCTTAACCGTTTGAATACCCGCGTCACCCACTTGAGTTTGTTTGCTATTACTGGTCATGTAGCCAGTAAAGGTAAAAACTAAATTTCCTCCTACGCTCGAAGTCGCAGCTGGATTGAGCATGGCAACTTGCCCTTCTTGAACAGCAATATCCGCAATTGGGTCCATATTTAGTACAACAACACTTCCCGGAGGTGCAATTGTGGGTCCACCGCCGCCTCCCCCACCATCTTTACAACCAGCCAACGCAAGAGCCGCAGCCCCTACCAGACCTGCTTTGACAATACTTTCTTTATTTTCAGAATTAGAATCATCGTCTTTAACTATCGCTTTGTCATCAGCGACCATAGTTTCATTATTTTCTGAAATATCAATCAATTTCTCTGAGCTTATCTCTAATTTTTTGTTCATTTTTATAATCCAAAAGTAATTGTTTATTAGTTATTAGATTAGTTAGAATATTCTTAAATTATTTTCAATACATCGTATCACATAAAACACTACAGACGGTGCAGCATTATGAATTTGTTGAACTGATTCACAAAATTGTTAGTCACACCTTATTTATGTAGTCAATTGCAACGCTATATGACTTAAATTTGTAAAGATTTCACACGCACGACGTTAAAAAACCGTCAAATTTCTTATTAAATTATATTTATTTTGAGTATAAGCTTAAGAGTGTCTTGTCTTATAATAGTCAAGACAAGCACCGACTGAAATTTATGCGATACACGCCATACATCAATAATATGCACTTTCTTAAAATTAGTAGATTCATAAGGTAAGCCAGAATTTCGCTTAGCGATATTGGACATCGAAATAAATATTAGTTTGAAAATCAATTGTACTACTCTAATGGTAACTAACGAAAACTAATATTTTATTCTAATCCAAAAATTTTACATGTCGGCTTTGTAAGAAGCTTCGCAATCAAATTGTACAACCTGATCTTCAACTATATTATTGTAAAGTCAACGACTACGAGGATCAATTATCGTCGAAATTTCCGGCTAAGCTATTTCAATTAAAAATGTAAGTCTACATTCTATTAAGAATTTTAAGCCCCAAAAGATCAAATCCAAGATGAATAGTATGTCCGGCAATAATGCACAACGCTAGTCTAGAATCTCGTATTTCTGGCTCCGCCTTTAAAACGGGACACTTTTCATAAAAACTCATGAAATTGACAGCCAGCTCATATACGTATTGACAAATATAATTCGGCATACAATCTTGTTCGACTTTATTTAATATTTCTCGAAACTGATGGATCTTTAGGGCAAGATCTTTCTCTTCTGATTCATTGATAGTAATATCATTAACTTTTACTTCTCCAGCGTCTCGTACTATGCTTTGTATTCTGGCGTAAGCGTACATTAAATAGGGAGCAGTATTGCCTTCGAAAGAAAGCATCGTATCCCAATCAAATACGTAGTTAGACTTTCGATTTTTAGATAAATCTGCGTATTTAACAGCATTAATACCTACTACATATGCAATGTCGCTTCGTTTAATCTTATCTAAATTTGGATTCTTTTCCGTAACCACTTTTAATGCACGCTCAACCGATTCATCGAGCAAGTCATTTAGTTTAACGGTATCTCCGCTACGAGTCTTAAATGGCTTTCCATCCTTACCAAGCATTGTTCCAAACGGAATATGTTCAAGAACACAATTTTTTTTCACAAAACTAGCTTTTTTAGCTAACGCAAAGATTTGTTCAAAATGTAATGCTTGTCGAATATCGACAACGTACAATATACGAGATGCATTTAAATCATATGACCTATATTGAAGTGCCGCCAGATCAGTTGTAGCATACAAAAAACCACCGTCCGATTTTTGAAGAATAATGGGTAAAGGCTCATCGTCTCTACCTTTAAAGTTTTCCAAAAATACGCACTGAGCACCCTCAGACTCTGATAGAAGACCCTTAGCTCTAACATCTTCAACAATACCTTTGAGTACTGAATTATATGAACTCTCTGGCTTTAAATCGTTTTTCGATAATAAAACCCCTAATCTTTTGTAAACATCAAAACAATGTTCAAGTGAGATATTTATAAACTCACTCCAATACTTTAAGCGAGTCGGATCACCCGATTGTAATTTGACGACTTCCTCACGTGCTCTCTGGGCAAAATCAGGATCTGAATCAAAATGTTTTTTTGCGTTCTTATAAAATACCTCCAGATCAGCTAACTCAGTTTTTATTGCCGTCCCTTGATTTTTCATATCGCTCATGTGAGTAAGCAACATTCCAAACTGAGTACCCCAATCACCTACGTGATTTTGACGAATCACCGAATACCCTAATCTCGAACATACTCGTGATAGACAATCCCCTATGATCGTCGATCGTAAATGACCAACATGCATTTCCTTTGCGAGGTTTGGGCCAGAATAGTCTATGACGATTACTTTACGGTTCGTACATTTAGGAATTAAACTATCGACGTCACTTTTAAGCGAAGAAAGAGATTTTGAGAGCCATTTTTTACTAATAAAAAAATTAATAAACCCAGGGCCTGCAATTTCTATTTTTGAAATAAACTCTGGCTTATCTAATTTCTCAATTACCTTGCTCGCGAGATCACGGGGATTTATTTTTAGTTGTTTCGCCGCGGGCAAAATTCCATTTGCCTGGTAGTCACCAAATTCTTTTTTAGTGGAATATGTTAGCTTTGGCTTAAAATCAATAGCTAGACCAGCAGCAATCATGGCATTGGCAACTATGCTTTCTATTTGATCGAATAATGATTTTTTCACAATGGATATTTACCTTTATTAATTTTTATTCAACTGTTCCGACATAAAGCAAGTCGATCTATATAGCTAGCCAAAGCTCTTATGTCTAATCGATTTAACACGATTGAAATTGGGAATCATACTAACAAAATGCCAGAATATCATATCCACTTAACGATTACATTTTTACAATAAATGAATTCATCACAAACATCACCTAATCGCAGATACAGCAGCTTTTCCTTTATCTATACAAGCAGACAAAGGTGCCGTGTCTACGATTTGGGAAAGGTGGAAAGGTGTCAGCCGATAAAATAGCGATGAATCTCGACCAGTTGTTTCCTTTTATTGGAGACCATCCATTGGAGCAAATTCACGATGGCACATTAAAAGCCTTTGTGGATCAGGAAACAGAACGCAGGATAGCCCCTAAGAGTGTGAATAACGCGCTTGGTGTCGTTGCTACAGTTTTGAACAGGGCAGCGCGGGTTTGGCGGGATGAGCATGGAAAGCCGTGGCTTAAACAGGCACCGCCGATGTTAAGTCGGTTATGTGTTAAAGAAAAGCAGGCCAAAGCCTATCCTTTGTCATGGGAAGAACAAGATAGATTGTTCAGGTGTAAAGACAAGAGGCGTTTCAAAGGAATTAGTCGTTGCGAGGTGTGATCACCGATCACACCGAAGCAATCTCCTTAATTCAATGACTTAC
>QIKQ01000303.1 GCA_003233075.1 Gammaproteobacteria bacterium | reverse complement strand
GCGCAGCGATAAACTGCGTGTAAACTGCGCTTTTAAAAAGTTCTCCGCCTTGCCAGCGCACAAATATCCTAATTTTTAGAGGTGCCCTTAACATTGTCCGGCAAACTATTCTCTATTGGTTTATTTAGCTGCTCTTGAGTTTTTCCAAATCGTCGCTGGCGACAATTAAATTCTTCGATTGCTTCATCTAAAAGTATTTCATCATAATCTGGCCAGTGTTTATCGGTAAAATATAATTCTGTATAGGCTAGTTGCCAAAGTAAATAATTACTTATGCGTTGCTCGCCACTGGTGCGGATAAATAAATCTGGCTCAGGAAATTCAGCTAAACACACATATTTAGAAATCAATTCGGGGTTTATTTCTTCCTGGCTATACTCACCTGCTAACACCCCCGCAACCACCTTCTTTGTCGCCTGAGCGATATCCCATCGACCGCCGTAATTAACGGCAATCGCTAAAACTAAACCTGTATTCTTTTTTGTGAGCTCTTCTGCTTTAATGATTTGTTTTAGTAAGGAACCCGCAAACGCGGTACGGTCGCCGATAAAACGAATTAGAATGTTATTTTCATGCAATTTATTTAATTCACGACGCAAACTAACTAAAAACAATTCCATTAATAAATTGACTTCCGCCTTAGGACGTTTCCAGTTTTCGCTACTAAAAGCAAATAAGGTGAGGTTTTTGACTTTGCGTTTAGCACAAGCTTCGATGACTTTTCGAACTGCTTCTACACCCGCTTTGTGGCCAGAATGGCGGGACAATTTTTTACTTTGAGCCCAACGGCCATTACCGTCCATGATAATCGCGATGTGATTTGGTATCTTACTCATATAAGCTCATTTATACTATTTCATGCGTCCAGAATATTAGGGCTTCATGTCTAAAAAGAATTCAACGTAAGCAAAAAGTATGGCCTTAAGTTATTTTTGAAAATGACATATTTGATGCGGCTACAAGACAGTCAAGTGAACCGGAGCGGATTTTACGTTAGGTAAATGAGCACCGGAAGCGCTTGGTGAACGCAGTAGACGCGCAAATAGGGCTTTTTCAGAAATAACTAAACCTCCATTAGTTCTTTTTCCTTCACTTGCAATACCAATTCAACCTCAGCAACATATTTATCAGTGATTTTTTGAATATCTTCTTCTGCTTTACGTGACTCATCTTCAGATATTTCTTTTTCTTTTAGTAATTCTTTAAAGTCGCTATTTGCTTCTCGACGAATATTACGAATTGCTATACGACCACCTTCCGCTTCATTGCGCACGACTTTAACTAAATCTTTGCGACGCTCTTCTGTTAGCAGTGGCATAGGAACACGAATCACGGTTCCGGCAGAGTTTGGGTTTAATCCTAAATCAGAATTCATAATCGCTTTCTCGATAGCACTCACCAAAGGCTTTTCCCAGGGAGTGACTTTCAAAGTACGTGCATCTTCTACTGAGATATTAGCGCATTGTTTAATTGGTACGTCATTACCATAATAATCAACCATAATATGATCCAAGAGACTTGCGTGGGCACGGCCGGTTCTGATTTTAGTTAATTCGGTTTTAAGTGATTCGATAGACTTTTGCATTCGTTCGGAAGCATCCTGTTTTATTTCTTCTATCATAGTCTTCCTCATTATGATGCAATAATATGTTTATGCTTACATTGTTTTTTTAGAGAATTAATTTCTCGTTAATTTACGATAGTCCCGACCTCTTCGCCACGAACCATTTTAAGTAATTCACCTTCATTAAATATATTAAGTACTCGCAAAGGCATGCCGTGATCTCGACATAGTACAATAGCCGTAGCGTCCATAACTTTCAAGCGTTTATCGATTACTTCATCGAATTTAAGGCTATCATAGCGGACTGCTTCAGGATTAGTAACGGGATCGTCGGTGTAAACACCATCAACTTTAGTTGCTTTGATTAAGATATCAGCTTCGATTTCAATTGCTCTTAAACTTGCCGCAGAATCAGTCGTAAAAAAAGGATTACCCGTGCCGGCAGAAAAAAGAACCACTCGACCTTTTTCGAGATGGCGCATTGCACGTCGGCGTATGTAGTCTTCACATACTCGATGAATGCTTAAAGCAGACATAACTCTAGCTTGAACATTACATTTCTCTAATGCATCCTGCATTGCTAAGGAATTCATTACGGTCGCCAACATACCCATGTGATCACCCGTAACGCGATCAATACCAGAATCAGCAAGACCTTGGCCACGAAAAATATTTCCGCCGCCTATGACTACACCAATTTGTATACCCATTTCTGATATCGTTTTTATTTCATTTGCGATGCGAGTAATAATTTCAGGATCAATTCCATAATCCTGACTTCCCATCAGAGCTTCGCCACTAAGCTTGATTAGAATCCGTTTGTAGTTGCTAGTTTCCGTCATATTTTACTCTATTTAATCTTTGACTTGCGCCATTACTTCCTCGGCAAAATTTTCCTTTTTCTTTTCGATGCCTTGACCCACTTCGTAACATATAAAGCTAACCACTTCAGCATTTTTGCTTTCTAACAGCTTAGCAATGTTCGTATCCGGATCTTTTACGAATGACTGACCAAGAAGAGTCACTTCATTGATGAATTTTTTAATTTTTCCAGCAATCATTTTTTCGATAATATTATCAGGTTTACCGCTCTCTTTTGCTTGAGCAGTAAAAATTATTTTTTCTTTTTCTAATTCGTCTTTAGGTACTTGTGACTCGTTGATACACAGCGGTCGGCTTGCAGCAATATGCATTGCAATATCTTTAGCGAGTGCGATGTCTCCGCCTTTCATTTCTACGACTACACCAATTTTTAATCCGTGCTGATACATACCTAGTGTATGATCAGTACTAAATCTCATGAAACGGCGAACTTGGATGTTCTCTCCAATTTTACCGATCAAGGCTTCACGAGCCTCATCAACAGTTGTTTTGTCATCGTCGCTTAATGCTAAACTATTCAATTCATCAACATTTGCTGGATTGCTAACTAAAATACGACTTGCAATCTTTGTAACGAGTGTTTTAAAACTATCGTCTTTAGCGACAAAGTCAGTTTCACTATTAACTTCTAAAATAACGCCAGATTTTGCGTCTGCAGAAATTTCGATTGCGATTATACCTTCCGCTGCTATTCGACTCGCTTTCTTGTCTGCCTTGGCTGCACCGGCTTTTCGTAAATTTTCAATTGCTTGATCGATATCACCGTCGGTTTCAGTGAGTGCCTTTTTACACTCCATCATGCCCGCGCCAGTACGATCGCGTAGTTCTTTAACTAGTGCCGCTGTAATACTCATAATACTAAACTCCTGAATAATTTCTTAACACCTTTGCACAAATAATTCATAAAACGAGAAGCCAATTACAAAATCGAAAATTAGTTCTAAACTAAGATTCTGCCTGACCTCTCATTATTCATACAAGGATCTTTCTCTTGCATCCAAAGACGTGATCTATTCTTCTTCAGCTTTCTTTTTAGTAACCTTCTTCTTAGCGGTAGTTTTTTTCTTAGCGACTACTTCCGCGTCAGTTTCTTTTGCTTCGGCTTTCGTTTCGTCTTTCGTTTCGTCTTTCGCTTTTGCTGCTACTTTTTTCTTTTTAACAACTTTTTTCTTTGCTGTAGTTTTTTTGACTTCTTTTCCCTTGGTTCCATCATCAACGGCGACAAATTCATCGTCTTCAACACTAATCGACTGCGAAGAAGTTCTACCGTCAATAATTGCATCAGCGACACCCGTGGTATAAAGCTGAATCGCGCGAATTGCATCATCATTACCAGGAATTATGTAATCAACGCCGGCAGGGCTATTATTTGTATCAACAATGGCGACAACCGGAATATTTAGTTTTTTTGCTTCGGCAATTGCGATTTTCTCGTAGTCGACATCAACAATAAATAAGACATCGGGAAGGCCATTCATGTCTTTGATACCGCCGAGGCTGCGTTCTAGTTTATCTAGTTCGCGATTAAGCATTAATAATTCTTTTTTATTGAAATGCTCTTTACTGCCATCAGCTGTCATCGTCTCAAGTTCTTTGAGTCGCTTAATGGATTGTTTAACTGTTTTAAAATTGGTTAACATTCCACCTAACCAACGGTGATTGACGAAAGGCATCCCGGCGCGCTCTGCATGCTCTCTTATCGCGTCACGAGCTGATCGCTTCGTTCCGACAAACATGATTTTTCCACCTCGAGACGCAATGCTCGAAATAAAATTAATAGCATCATTATATAGAGGAAGGGTTTTTTCCAGATTGATAATATGGATATTGCTACGCTCACCGAAAATATAAGCTCCCATTTTGGGATTCCAGTAGCGAGTTTGGTGACCGAAATGCACACCAGCTTCTAGCATCTGACGCATGCTAACTTTAGACATCTAATTTCTCCTGTTGGGGTTGTGGCATGTATTTATCGCATTTCGCGACCCAGATCGTTATCTTGTTTTATTTCAAAGATTACGCCTCTGAGCACCCCGAAAAATGCTATCGATAAGTACACGGATTTATATTGCGCGCGTTTTATACCATAAACGAGCGCAGACAACAATGATTGTTGCTAACATTAGCTAAAAATGATCGATTTTTCGTTAAAATTCAACAAAACTATCTAAAATGCTCAAATAACTAATTTTTAGAGAACTGTGAGCATCCCTAACTAGCCCGCATTTCTCACAGCCCGTCTACTGCGACGACCCAATTGCATACTATGACTCGTTTTCACTCTATGCCTGCGCACTTCTCGGTCGTGAAAACGTGTCATAGCATACCCTTGAACCGTCTCGCTACGAAGTGCTGTGAGAAAAGCGGGCTAGAAACTCGCTCTGCCCTGCAAAATGGAGCCCACAATTCAAACTTTTTGTCAGAAAACCCATCTTTCCTGCTTACCGGCAACGACTCAATTGAAGGTGCGAAGAACTCGCTAAGCAGCTTCGTTCGCTAAAGCCCCGCAAGCCCTTCAAATCGTTTATTCAATCTACTACCTTGCGTATAAACAAGTCATTCAAGTGCTGTCTTTAGGAAAATTCTCCCTATTTAGGTATAATGCTTATTTGTTTAATGAATTTTAGTTTTAAGGTGAAAATGCGAACCTCGATAGCATCAGCTTTAACAACTTCTATAATATGAGTTATTAATTAACTAGTTATCAAACAAACAGGTATCTTTAGCTAGAAACGACCTGGCGTGAATATTTTTATCTGGGTATAACATTAGCAAAACACTTTTTAAGAAGCTCTGACAATTCATCCGTGAATTGTCAGAGCGCGACAAGAAAAAAGTGCGATTTTTTCTTGTCGCGCAAAATCAATCGTTTAATGCGATCGATTTTGGCGACACTTCCCTGTGTCGCAAGAATAAGAAGTTCTGAACAATTCATTGCTGAATTAATCAGAGCTTCCTTGTAATTATTTAACTAATATAGGAATAAGTGCGTACTAAAATGGCAATCACAATCAAAACAGCAGAAGAAATCGATAAAATGCATGTCTCCGGCCGATTAGCGGCGGAAGTCTTGGAAATGATCGGCAAATACGTAGTTCCTGGAGTAACAACAAATCGCCTTAACCAAATTTGCCACGATTATATCACCCAAGAGCAAGACGCAATTCCCGCTCCTTTGAACTACAGAGAATTCCCGAAATCAATTTGTACTTCGGTAAACCATCAAGTTTGTCACGGCATCCCTAACGATAAGAAATTAAAAAACGGCGACATAATCAATATCGATGTTACCGTTATTAAAGACCAATATCATGGCGATACCAGTAAAATGTTTACTGTAGGCGACGAGACAATTAAGACCAAGCGACTGATACAAACAACCTATGATTGCATGTGCATCGGAATTGAAAAAGTTAAACCTGGCATACATTTTGGAGATATAGGTCACGCAATACAACGTCATGCAGAAAAATTTAATTATTCTATCGTGCGCGAATATTGCGGTCATGGCATAGGCCGAGTGTTTCATGAGGACCCACAAGTTTTGCATTACGGCAAACCAAATACTCGCGAGCTTATTGAAGAAGGCATGACATTTACTATCGAGCCGATGATCAACATCGGCAAACGAAATGTTAAAACCTTGTCAGACAATTGGACGGTAGTAACAAAAGATAAATCCTTATCAGCACAATGGGAGCACACCATCTTAGTGACACACGATGGATTTAAAGTTTTAACGCGCCGATCTGACGAAACTCGATTTGCATAACATAAATAAATTCGGCTTATCCCGCAGCTTGCTGCGAGGTAGTTTATAAAGGTGAACACTTTGAATTTACCGCCATTATTTGACGGCACACGCTTTGATCAACAAATTATAAATGCAATAAATCATTCTGATAAGCTTAAACTGTTTCAATCCGTACTAACGGATCTCGATAAAAATTTAGCATCTCGATATGCGCAAAATATTCCAATTGAAGATTTGGTCGCAGGCAGAGCTTATGTCTTAGACGAATTACTCGTTCGTATTTGGAGACTCTACTTCAAGAATGAAGGCCGACAAATTAGTTTAGTTGCAGTTGGAGGATATGGCCGAGGTGAATTACATCCAAAATCTGATATTGATTTATTGATTTTATTAAAGAAACATAATAACAAGGAATTTAATTCAAAAATTCAGCACTTTCTAACTTTTTTATGGGATATAAAACTTGAAGTTGGCCACAGTGTGCGCTCACTAAAAGATTGCACACGAGAAGCAAAAGCTGATATTACCGTTGCAACGAATATGATGGAAGCGCGATTACTCACTGGCGACAATTCGCTGTATGAACGCATGACTTATTTAACGAGTGCAAAAAAGATATGGCCAAGCAAAAAGTTTTTTGCTGAAAAATGGCTAGAGCAACAATTTCGCCATCGAAAATTTCACGATACCGCCTACAATCTTGAACCCAATGTAAAGGAAGGCCCCGGGGGATTGCGCGATATTCAAATGATAGGCTGGGTGGCTAAACGTCATTTTGGTGCCGACACCTTGCATGAATTACTTGACCACAACTTTCTCACAAGCAAAGAATTAACAGACTTACTCGAAGGCCAAGCAACACTTTGGAAAGTTCGATTTGCACTACATATGCTGACCAAGCGACGCGAAGACCGCCTACTGTTCGATTACCAACGTGAACTCGCGGTCGAGTTTGGATATGAAGATACTCATGTCATTGCGGTCGAACAATTTATGCAGAATTATTTTAAAACAGTCGTTCAGCTAGAAAGATTAAATGAAATGTTATTGCAACACTTTCAAGAAGAAATTCTCGACTACAAGAAAAACCAAAAGGTAAAATACATCAATTCACGTTTTCAAAATAATCGTGGATTTATCGAAGTCACAGACGTTACTGTATTTGAAAAATTTCCGAGTGCCCTACTTGAAATATTTTTATTACTTGAAACCGAAGATAATATTCAAGGAGTACGCGCATCAACTATTCGCTTAATACGAGACAATGTAAACCTAATCGATGATGAATTTAGACAAGACGAAGACAATAGACGACTATTTATTTCCATACTAGAACAAGCAAAAGGCGTTACGCACGAGCTCAGACGCATGAACCGCTACGGCGTGCTTGCGGCTTACTTGCCTGAATTCGCGAACATCGTAGGCCGCATGCAATATGATTTATTTCATCACTATACAGTAGACGAGCATACCTTGTTTGTGGTACGCAATATGAGGCGCTTCACCGTTGCAAAATATGAAAATGAATTCCCCTTATGTAGCGACCTAATCAAACAATTACCAAACCAAGCCTTACTTTATATCAGCGGGCTCTATCACGATATAGCCAAAGGCCGAGGTGGAAATCACTCCGAACTAGGTGCAGAGGATGCTCACAAATTTTGCTTAAATCATTTTCTAAGTGAATTCGATGCACAGTTAGTCGAATGGTTAGTTAAAAATCATTTAATCTTTTCGATGACCGCTCAAACCAAAGACACAAGCGATGCGTCTGTCATAAACGAATTTGCTAGTTTAGTTGGTGATAAATTACACCTTGATTATTTGTACTTACTGACAGTGGCCGATATACGTGCGACGAATCCAAATACTTGGAATACTTGGAAAGCTTCATTGCTCGAGGAATTATATCGCAATACTAAAAATGCACTGCAACGCGGTCTCGATAATCCTATTGCTCAACAGGAGCGCATGCAATCTAATATAGATGCTGCTAAAGATTTGCTTCTCAAAAACAACATCAGTGAAACTGAAATTCAATCTGTTTGGCAACACCTAGGCAAAAGTTATTTTTTTCGTCACCATCCAGAAGAAATTTGCTGGCATACACAAGAAATTATTCTCAGCAATGAAAAGCAATTACCGATCGTTTCAATTCATTCACAAGAATTACGTGGCAGTACGCCAATTTTTATCTATGATAAAATTAGACGCAGCACATTTTACAATATCACTTCAAAACTAGAACAACTTCAAGTTAATATTCTTGATGCCAGATTAATCAGCAATGAAAATAACTATGCCCTTAATACCTTTTTAGTGCTCGAAAATAATGGTCATTTAATCACAGAAAAAGCTCGTCTTAAGCACATACAAGATGAATTACGTGTATGTTTATTGCAAACAAACCAAACCGAAATTTCAATTATTAGACATTATCGAAATCGTCAATTAAATTACATGGATATAAAAACGAAAATTATATTCGGTCAGGATAAAAAAGGCGAACGTACTATTATTAAGATTAATACCGCCGACCGACCAGGCTTATTATCACGAATAGCATTTGCCTTTAGAGAGTGCGAAATTAAACTTCAAAACGCACGCATTTCAAGTTTTGGTGAAACCGCTGAAGACACATTTGTTATTACCAATCAGCAAAATCATTTTCTTCAACCAGAAGAGGAAGAAAAACTCAAAGCAACTATTCTTGAGAAAATTGCTGGGTAAAAAGCACTCTTTAGCTTGGCCTTGTTCGCGTTAACTTGAGCGTCTTTGCGAGGCTGCGCTAGCAGCTGAAGCAATCTCGTAACGTAGGTAATTGAATTAGCGAAATCGCTTCGCAAGCGTAGCTTGCTCCGGACGCTTTTGCGTTCTCACTACAATGAACTCGCGCCCTTGCTTCGCAAGGGCTCGTTCTATTGCTTCATCCTGGATTACTCTCGCTAACGCTTTTGACCACGGATAATGGTCTTACGACCAGAACCTGCGAAGCTGGTTAGTAAGTACTTGATGAAACGCCGAAGGCGGTTCTGAAGTGAGTCGCGTAGGCCAGGAGAAGGTGAGACCGGAACGGTCGAGAGGCTGGCCTGGGCCACGGCCGAGAGCGACCGCTTCTTCCGGGCTACAGTTTATTTACGAATCACGGTTTATTTATTCCTCGATGCACTCGATGCCGTTGCCATCGGGGTCACGAAAAAAAACTGCCTTGCGTCCCGATCTACTTTTGGTAAATTTAATTTCATGACTTTCCAAAATCAAAAGTAACTCATCGAAATTACTTATTGTTAATGCGATATGCCGATCGTGACCAACATGTTCTGGACGACCCGATACTGTATCTGGATTTTCCAGCTTGAGTAAGTGTATTTGGCCTACACCAACCTTTAACCAAGCGCCCAAATAACCCAGGTCTGGACGAGAACTATCTACTTCAAGATTGAGTACATTGGTATAAAAAGCCAATGACTTTTTTAGATTTGAAATTATTACACTAAAATGATGTAGCTCTAAAACTTGCATTTATTTAGCCTTTTCATTTACAACAGACTTCGCACCAGACTTTTCAATAGTTAATGCAAATATAACCGACGCTCCCACTATTAAAGCGCCACCAACCCAAGCGAGTAAGGACAAGCGATCTTCTGATAAAAAATGCTCTGAAATAACAGTGACTGCAACTTCAACTAGCAATATAATAGAAGACTGATAGAGCGGTATTTTTGTTACACCGTATTGCACCGCCAAGGTCATCGACACTATGCCAAAGGCCCCTAAAGCCACACAAGCCAGCCAAACAGTCCATGCAAGCTGAGGGACAAACGAGTGTGTAACACCTGAATTTATTGGAGCTAAAAAATATTTAAACGCCATCCACAGACAAACAATAATAATCACACCGATCCAGCTTATAAAAGCCTTAGCCGGAATCGATACCCGCTGCAAATCACGAATTAAAACATTCATAATAGCAAAACTAAAACCAGCCGAAATAGCTAACCAGTCAACCGAATCTCGAGGCCAAGGGAAACCCTTACCCGGATTCCATAACATTAACATCGCGCCAATAAAAGCAAATATGCAAACGTACAAGGCTGAAACTTTTGGTCGTTCCTTGAGAAATATCATTCCAAGTATAATTGTCCATACGGGCGCCAAATAGAATAATAAAACAACTCTCGAAGCATCTTTTTCAGCGATGGCGACAATAAAGGCAGTATTACACCAACCCGATGCCAAGGCGATGCCCAATAACTTACCTGGATACGCAGCTAATTCACGCCAATGACCTCGCATTAAAAACAGCCCAATGGCGCAAGCACTCAAATACATAATTAGGGCTGTCCATAAGCCACTTAAGCCTGCTTGATTAAATAATCGAACCGGATACCATAAAAATCCCCACATCACTGCGGCGAAAATTAGGCTGTAGGTTGGCCAATTGTTGTCTGTGTGCTTGGAAGGCAAAATCTAATCGCTTATACTCTAAGCGCCTTTAACTAAATTACTCTAACTATACTCATGAATCCAAATTTATCCAAATTACACCCCTATCCATTCGAAAAACTACGAATACTAAAGCAGGGGTTTACACCACCCAGCAGCCTATCACCTATTTTAATGTCGATTGGAGAACCAAAACATCCGACGCCTGAGATAATAAAACAAGGGATTTTAGATAATTTACCTGGATTAGCCCAATACCCACTAACCAGAGGTTCAGACGAGTTAAGATCGGCAATTGCGAACTGGTTAAATAAGCGCTTTAAGCTTTGCAGTATGCCCATTAATGCAGATAGCCAAATATTACCGGTAAACGGCACACGCGAAGCCTTGTTTGCCATCACCCAGTGTTTGGTCGACCCAAGCGAAAATACCAATCCACTTGTTTGTGTACCCAATCCTTTCTATCAAATTTACGAAGGTGCCGCCCTACTGTCAGGCGCTCAAGCATATTACTTGAATACCACAGCAGACAATGGCTTCATCCCTGATTATAATCTTGAACCAAAGGTATGGCAGCAATGTCAAATTCTATTCACTTGCTCACCCGGAAATCCTAGCGGCGCAGTAATGAATTTGCATCATTACAAACATTTAATCGATTTATCACATAAATATAATTTTGTTTTAATCGGTGACGAATGTTATTCGGAAATTTACCGCGATGAACAAAATCCACCGCTGGGATTATTGGAAGCGTGTGAAAAACTAGGTAACCATGATTATAAAAACTGCTTAGTATTTCATTCTCTCTCTAAACGATCTAACGCCCCCGGCTTAAGATCAGGTTTTGTCGCAGGAGATAGTCGATTAATCAACCATTTTCAGCTATTTCGTACTTACCATGGCTGCG
Organism: Gammaproteobacteria bacterium; assembly: GCA_003233075.1. Taxonomy (GTDB): domain Bacteria; phylum Pseudomonadota; class Gammaproteobacteria; order SZUA-21; family SZUA-21; genus SZUA-41. The sequence continues at coordinate 16,980 of QIKQ01000303.1, read as the reverse complement.
CGATGTCACCTCCTGTACAAAACGCCAGTAAATTGGCATGGAGTGATGAAAATCACGTCATTGAAAATCGAAAACTTTATCGAGAAAAATTTGATTTGATGTCATCAATATTAATACAATCAATAAACTGCGAAATTCCACAAGGCAGTTTTTACTTATGGCTTGAAACACCAATTAGCGATACTCAATTTTGTGAACAACTATATGCAAAACAAAATATTACGGCACTTCCTGGAAGTTATTTATCACGCGAAGTAAATGGCATAAATCCGGGACAAAACAGAATTCGATTAGCATTAGTAAGCGCTAACTCGGAAATAGAGCAAGCCGCGCGAAGACTCAAAACATTTATCGATACGGAACAATTCATGCTATAGCGAAAACGAGATTCACGCTTTCGCTCATCATTTAGGCATAAATACATATTTTTTAGTGGTAATCTAGACAACGACAGATATAATGCGTCAACCAACACAAACGCACTATTATTATGACTATTTAGGAGAAGTCAACATGAACAAGAACCTGATTCTTGGATTAATTATATTTATATTAGCACTAGGCATCAATGCATGCGACAGCGGTGGAGTATCGGCCGACAAAGATGCAAAAGATATAGTCAATAAAATTTTTCCAGCCTCACAAAATTCAACTAGCTTTGGCAGTGCCAAAAAATACGGATCCGGCGTAATCAAAATAAAAGATTTTAGTATTACTCCAGTAAACCTTGGCAAAAAATTCACTTTTGAAGAATTAGTTATCGAAAAATTCGACTCAAAAAACCTAAGACCAAATTTTTATAAAATGAGCTTTAAAGGATTGCATTTCACTGATGATATGTTCCCTAAAAAAGGCGTGACCGCCCAATTAAAAATGGCAGGCATAGACGAATTAGTTATGGACATCGATGTCGAGCAAATTTACAAACCTGCTACAAAGAAATTTGAGTTTCAAATGGATCTCGCTTTTCGCAAACTTGCTGAACTCAATGTTTCTATAAAATTAGACAATGTAGATGAGGCAATTTTAGATCCCAAAGCTGCTGCAGATCCGGCCAAAGCAATGGCAATTTTTTCGTCAGCAAAACTTAAAACCGCAACAGTCACTTTGAGAAATATTGGTTTATTACAAAAAATAACTAAAACGATGCCACCTCAAACTATGACTATGGCAAAAGTTCAATTAAAAATGCAAGCTGACCGAGCTATAGACCCAATTCAAAAACGCTTTTTTACAGCGCTTGGTCAATTTGTTGATAATAAAGGCACTATTCTAATGGGTGCAAATCCATTAGAACCAGTTACCCTAGGCTTATTAATGAATCCAGCGACTCAAAAAGCCACTATCAACAAACTTAATATTAGCGTTGTTAGCCAATAACAATTTGTAAGTTTGTTAAATTAAAGGGCGGTTTCTCTAACGAGAGTCGCTCTTTTCTTATGCCCAGCCGAATGCTTGAGATACATTTATTTGCAGCCTGCAGGTAAAAATACGTCAATTGTTAATTATAAAATACTTTCCCTGCACTCGGCGTTTTTAAAATGCCTCCTGACAGACTACAAAGCCGAGTTACAAATGTAGACAATCTTTATCTAGCCTTGAGCGGCGAATTTGCATACAATGCGGCTCTTAGATTCCCGATGTATAGCCTGCGGGACGCTCCGTAAAATGTAGGCTAATTGAAATGTCATTGAAGGTTGCCATGAACGAAATTCAGAAAATAATTGATGAAAGCTTTGAAAAAAGAGCAGATATTACACCGCGCACGGTTGATACACACGTTAAAGAAGCCGTGGTTACTGCAATTGAGCAACTCGATTCGGGAAAACTACGCGTTGCTGAGAAAATCGATGGCAAATGGCAAGTAAATGAATGGCTAAAAAAGGCAGTTTTACTTTACTTTCGAATTCAGGACAACGAATTTTTGAAAGGTGGCTTTACAAATTATTATGATAAGGTGCCTTCAAAATACTCCGATTATAATTCTCGCTCATTTAGTGAAAGTGGCGTACGCGTAGTACCTCCTGCGAGCGCAAGAAAAGGCTCCTATATTGCACCCAGCGTTGTACTCATGCCCTCCTATGTCAATATTGGCGCCTATGTCGATTCGGGAACTATGGTAGACACTTGGGCAACTGTCGGTTCTTGCGCTCAAATCGGTAAAAACGTACATTTATCCGGTGGAGTCGGTATTGGTGGTGTCCTTGAACCCCTTCAAGCAGCACCCACTATAATCGAGGACAACTGCTTTATTGGCGCTCGCTCTGAAGTGGTTGAAGGTGTCATCGTTGAAGAAGGTTCTGTCATTTCGATGGGTGTCTATATTGGTCAAAGTACCAAAATATACAACCGCGAAACCAATGAAGTAAGCTACGGTCGAATTCCGGCAGGCTCGGTTGTCGTCTCTGGCAACTTGCCATCTAAAGATGGAAAATACAGTTTATATTGCGCAGTCATTGTTAAACAAGTTGACGAAAAAACTTTGTCTAAAGTTGGTTTAAACGAATTACTACGTAACATCGACTAAAACTTAATACGATCATGCTTAAACTTTATGGCATCAATAATTGCGACCAGGTCAAAAAAGCAAAAGTTTGGCTTGAATCTAACAATCTCGACTATGAGTTTTTCGACTTTAAGAAAAACTCATTAAACGAGGACATTTTAGTTTTTTGGTTACAAAATTCTACTGCTGATCAAATTATTAATAAGCGATCAACTAGCTGGCGACAACTAAGTGACAGTGAAAAATCTTGTCTCACTGAATTAGAAAACAAAAAATCTAAATCTGCCCTAACCATTCTCATTAATAAGCCAACTCTAGTTAAACGGCCTGTTTTAGAATTTGAAAAGCAAATAGAATTTGGTTTCAACGAATCTAAATATTCAAAACTACTTAGCTAAATATTATGCCATCAATCAATTCAGAAACTATCCAGCTTGCAATACAATTAATCGAACGCCAGTCCCTTACGCCTGATGATGCGGGCTGCCAAGAAATTATGATCGCGCGCCTGCGAAATCTTGGCTTCACTATTGAGCCTATGCGCTTTGACGATGTAGACAATTTTTGGGCTCGTTTAGGCGACCAAGAACCTCTTTTCGCATTTGCAGGCCACACTGATGTTGTTCCTACTGGACCTGAGGAACAATGGCAAAACCCACCATTCACGCCAACTATCAAAGATGATTTATTATATGGTCGCGGTGCTGCAGATATGAAAGGCAGTCTTGCCTGCATGATTATTGCCTGCGAAAAATTTTTAGAAGGCAAACCAAAACTCAAAGGCTCAATTGCGTTTCTCATTACCAGTGATGAAGAAGGCCCCAGCATTAACGGCACAGTGAAAGTTGTCGAGACCTTGGAAAAACGTCAAGAGAAAATCGATTATTGCTTGGTTGGCGAACCATCAAGCACGAAACAATTAGGCGATGTCATTAAGAACGGCAGACGTGGTTCGATCAACGGCCATCTTTCTATTATTGGCCAACAAGGACATGTTGCCTATCCACATTTAGCAGACAATCCCGTTCACAAATCCACCGCATTTCTAAGCGATCTCTGTAATTTGAAACTAGATGAAGGTAATGAGTTTTTCCCGCCTACCTCATTTCAAGTTTCCAATGTAGCGGCTGGAACCGGTGTCGATAATGTCATCCCGGGTGAACTAAATTTAGTGTTTAACTTTCGATATTCTACTGAAACCAGCGCTGACCAAATCAAAGCCTCTGTTGTCGAATTATTAGTAAAACATAAACTTAATTACAAACTTTCGTGGCGACATTCAGGCTTACCATTTTTAACAGCAGCCGGCGCTTTGGTTGAAGCGAGTCGTTCAGCCATCAAAGAAGTTTTAAATATCACAACAGAGTTATCAACTGCTGGAGGCACCTCCGATGGTCGCTTTATTGCTCCAACTGGTGCGCAAGTACTTGAGTTAGGACCATTAAACGCCACGATACATCAAATCGACGAGCATGTAAGTTGCACTGATTTAAATGAATTATCAGTAGTTTACGAGAATATACTCAATAAATTATTAACTTAGCTATAGTGCAGACAAGGCATACCTCACTGCTGTCCCACAGTTTTTGATAATGTTTCATTAAACACTATCAGCATAACGCTAATCATTTGAATGTCGATTTGGGACATGAAACTAGCGCTTAGCTTACGCTCGTTAATAATGATAAAAATCGCAAGATTATTCACCATCATGATGAGAAGAATCTAAAAAGAATTCGTCGTTGCGAGAAATGCTCGTTGAGCATTTCGTGGCAACCTCCTAAATTCAATGACTTAGCTTAGGAGATTGCTTCGGCTGCTAACGCAGTCTCGCAACGACGGGCTGCGTTGAGTGCAATCAGGTCGCTCTATAACTGCTACACATCGAGGCAAAATATTTGTGGGACAGCAGTGAGGCATACCTTGTCTCTACTTCAAATCAAAATACTAATTCACCCAAGATAATATTAGACTGAAATCTTAAGGAGCCTCTGATTAATTTTTTATTAGACTGTAGCTGTGTATGGTTAGACGATTGCATTCATCTCGGCGTATCTTGGCCAAGATGCCATAGACTGATTTGAGGTTCTCTTCGTTAAGAACATCATCCGGCTTGCCCCTAGCCACCATTTCCCCCTTATCAAGCAACAAGAGTTTGTCACAGTAGCGCGCTGCCATGTTAAGGTCATGTATTGCAATAATTGCCGTGCCTCCTGCATCAACAAATTGACGAAAACAATTCATCACCATTAATTGATGAGCTGGATCAAGAGCAGCGATTGGTTCATCCGCAAAAAGAATATCGGGCTCACCAGCAAAAACTCTAGCCAGTAAAACTCGACATTTTTCGCCCCCCGATAGTGTGGTCGAAATACGATCACGTAAATGCCAGGTGTCCGTTTGCTTCAATGCTTTTTCTACACTTGCGGAATCCTTATCACTAAGCCCTGTCCAGGTAGGTAAGTGCGGCACACGACCTAGTTCAACGAGCCGTTGAACTTTCAATGGCCAATGAATGTAGCCATTTTGTTCTAGATATCCAATGGCCTTACCGCGCTGATCGCTTCCATAAGTGTTGATGCTTTCGTTACGCAATAATATCGAACCCGCTTGAAATTCTTGTAATCCCGTCATTGCTTTTAACAATGTAGATTTACCGGCGCCATTGGGTCCTAGTAAACCATGTAATTCTCCCGCCTTTAATCTGAGTTCAACGTTTTTAATAATAGTTGTTTCAGCAATTGAAACTGACAAGTCAGTCACTTCAAACAATATTTCACTGCTTGTCATGGCGTAACCTTACGAGATTGAACAATAAGATAAAGAAAAAAGGGTGCGCCGACTATCGCCGTTAATACGCCAACTTGCAGTGGCACCTGAGAGGGTAATATTCTGACAGCAATATCAGCAATCAGTAGCATGACGGCTCCTCCCAGGGCACTGACGAATAATAATCTCCGTGGTTCATAACCAATTAACGGACGTAATAAGTGTGGAACCACTAAACCAATAAATCCGATTACTCCCACAGTCGCAACCGCTGCTCCAACAGCAAGTGCTGTTGCTAAAAAAATACGCCAGCGTAAGCGCGTCACATTAATGCCCATCGATGACGCGGTTTGCTCGCCAAGAGAAAGCGCATTCAATCCCCTTCCACATCCAAAGAGTAGTCCCCAGCCAAGCAGGGTCGTCGGTAACATTAACCAGACATTGGGCAACGATACTTTACTAAGATCGCCAAGTGTCCATAATGCAAGTTCGCGAAAGGCATAGGGGCTCGGTGCAAGGTTAATTGCCAGGGAAATACAAGCGGCAGCGATTGCATTGATCGCTACGCCCGCTAAGATAATAGTGGTAATACTTGAGTCCTTACCTGTCAAAGCAAAAACTAAAACGATTGCGGCCAATGCTCCTATCATACCAGCAAGAGGTAGCAGCCATTGTGTTGCACCGTGAAAGCCAAAATAAAGTACAATGACTGCGAATAACGCGGCTCCGCTACTACTGCCCAGTATTCCTGGGCTAGCCAGAGGATTACGCAATAATCCCTGCATGGCAGCTCCGCATAATCCTAATGTAGCACCAGCAATTAAAGCGACTAATGATCTAGGTAAGCGTAGCTCGACCAAAATCAGTGTATACACTCCGCTCTTATTAGACATTAATTCTTGAAGAGTCGTCCACAAGGAAAAACTGTATCGTCCTGTCGTTAATGAAAGAATAAAAAATATTACGATCAGTAGCAGCAATATTAAAATAAGCATAAAACTTGATATTTTAACGTCGTGTTTGCAGCCACTCATAAATCAGTCTTTTGTTGCTTATTATTTAGTGACTCACGTACCTTTCTTAGTTGTACTATTGCGTCAATTAACATGGGACCACCACAATTCCAAAAAGCTGGATTAATTGCAAGTCTAATTTTTGGTCGCTTTGCTCGCAGTAACGCCGGGTGTTTTAACATTATCTCGGAATAAGAAAATGAATTGGGGGCGAGTGGTGAATCAATAAGTGCAAGTGGCGCTATGACTATTAATGTTTCTAAATCAACGTAACCCGTTTTTTTTATACCTGCCACACTTGCACTATTACGCCAGCCAGCATGGTACATTATATCGCCGACCAAAGTCTCGCGCCCTACGGTAAAACCACTCGGAGCATATTGCATTATTGTCGGCGCGTTCTTTTTAGGTAAACTCATCACCTCTTTCAGTCGCAGATTCATTTTATTTATGATTAATTCGCTGTACGCTCTACGCCCAATCAAATCGCCGATGCGGCGAAGTTGCTGTCGTACTTGTTCGATACTAGTCGGGTGATCAAACAATTCAACACGATATCCAAGTTGAGTAAGTATTCGTGTACTTATTCTCGCGCTATACAGACCGCCTACTATTAAATCGGGTTGGTAAGAAATGATCTCTTCCGGGTCACCATGATTAGCCGGTATATTTTTTGCGCGTTGAAAGTAGTAGGAGGATTTTTGATTGTGTGCCAGCCAAGTAATCGTGACGATTGTACTTGTACTAGGATCGGCTAACAATAGCAGATACTGATCGGTGCATAAATTCATTGATGCTATTCGTTTTGGCTTAGCCAGCAGAGTCAAACTGAATAGGATTAATGATATGAAAATAGTTGCTTTAAACAAGGTCAACTACCTGCGTCTGCGTTCATCTGACAGCTCTCATACTGGTTCACCTCTAATTGTGTCTATTTGCACGCTGGCGGCGTTGTCGAACTTTTTAAAATGCTCCTTTACTGCGTGTAAACTGCGCTTATAAAAAGTTCTCCGCCTTGCCAGCGCACAAATATTCTAATTTTTAGAGATGCCCTGTAGAATATAAAACGTTTAAAGATATAATAACTAAAGAGGATTGAATAGCTCAGGCACACCAGAAGTCAAAGTGAATTGTAATGGCAAGAAATTATTTAGTCAATGTTGTAATGCGTTTACAGGTCTTAAATACAATTCTCTTAATAAACTACCCCGCCGCAATCGGACGGGGTAGTTTTTCCTGATTAGGTTTCGCTCCGCGCGAAGTAAATTCGCACAGGCAAGCCTAATTTATATGGGCGGGATAATTCCATTCTCCCCCTTTGGAAACCCCCAATGAATTGTACCCCGCAGCAAGCTGCGGAGTAAGCTGAGAACCTATAAAACTAAAAGTTAATTCAGTGATTAATCTTAAACTCTTGATTTTAGTTAAAATAGCCGAACAGCAGTTCCTTTAGGCAAGCTCTGAACAATTCGTCCGTGAATTGTCAGAGCACGACAAGAAAAAAATGCGATTTTTTCTTGTCTCACAAAATCAATTACTTACAGCAATTGATTTTGGCGACACTTCCCTGCGTCGCAGGAACCTTTGATTTAATCAGAGGTTCCTTAGAAACTTGGAATAACAGGGGGCTAAATCGACGCTACTTGACAGTTAAAAAGCACTGTGTTAATTTTCCGCTCGATAGTGGCCCCTAAACAGGGTTAATAGGGAATACAGTAACGTACTCAGTACCAATATAAGTACCAATTCTGTAGCTGCCCCCGCAACTGTATATGTAGAGTAAGTACTCAATTAGTTTAATCACTAAAGCCACGATGAAGCAAAGTTGGAAGGCTGAGTACTCATGTAGACGCATAAGCCAGGATACCTGCCATTATTCTAGTCGTCCTTCTTGCCAACGTGGGGTTTGCAGGTGCGGAATCCGATAGTGACGACGTTGGAATCTACGTTGTTACTTTATTTAGTGATTTTCACTTTTAGTCATTTTTACTTTAAGTAATTTTCACTGGCAAAACTTAAGCTAAACGTTTCTAATCAAATCATATCGATTATGGTTAGTTTGGTTTTGACGTTTATGCGATTCAATGTTTATTCCTACGCACGACACAAAGTAATTCAACTTTCTCTTAATTGAAATTTACCGTGTCAATAATGATAACTTTATTCGTCAGTAGGAAATTTTATGTATATTCAGCAGTACTTTTATCAAAATTATATTTATTTTTCTTTTCTTGGTTTTCTAACCTTAACTACCTTCTTACCATCAAGCAGTCAGGCAAAAGAAAAAGAGTCTAGAAAGGAAGTTGTCGTTTCAGCGAGCCGAGTTCCTGTCGCTGCTAATAAAGTCGGTAGTACCGTAACCGTAGTAACAGCAAAGGATATTGAGCGTATTCACGCAACAAGCGTAGCGGAAATTTTGCGCACCGTACCCGGAATTGCGGTTAGTCAAACTGGCTCCAGAGGGGGTAATAATCAAATACGATTTCGAGGGGCTGAAGCTAATCATACCTTGGTCATCATTGACGGTATAGAAGTCAATGACCCCTCAAGATCTTCTGAATTTGATTTTGCTCACCTATCCGTTTCGAATATTGAAAGAATTGAGGTGATTCGTGGACCGCAAAGTGCCCTGTACGGTAGTGATGCAATCGGCGGTGTTATTATTATTCACAGTAAAAAAGGTGGGCAAAAACGCAATAGAAAAGCATCGAGTTTAGTCAGAATTGAACTAGGTAGCGACAACACCCTCAAATCAAATTTTAACACGCGCGGTGGAAATTCTAAGTTTAATTATTCATTGGGATTATCGACGTACAAAACTGATGGTTACTCTTCTGCAAATGAACTAAGAGGTGCGACTGAAAAGGATGCATACGAAAACAAAGCAATCAATATTAACTTAAGAACATCGCCCAGCGAAAATATTAAATTATTTTTAAACCTTAGAAAACTAAAAGCTGAGACGGACACCGATGGCTTTAGTGGCGGCATCGGTGCCGTTGATGCAAATAATAATAATTTAACCAATAAACTGTCTGCTAAAGTCGGCGGCCAATTCGATTTATTAGATGGGCGATGGACACATAAGCTAGCTTATGCGGTAGCTAACACTAACATCGACAGTTTTAGTAATAATGTTAATTCTTTTAGTTCCAAGGGCAAGAAGCTTAAATTAGATTATCAAAATTCTCTAGTTTTAGGTGGCAATGACTCAAGTCCAATGGAAACGATTTTAATTACAGCGATAGAACGAGAACAGGAAGAGGCTTTTACTACATTTAGCGGAGGCAAGCGTGTTATCAGAAACTTAGGATATATTATTGAGCACAGGCTAAGTTATAGAAACAGACTGTTTTCTTCCTTCGCGGCTCGATTTGATGACAATGATATTTTTGAAGATGCAAAAACTGGTCGTGCGACATTTTCTTGGCTGCCAGGTGGAAAATCTAAATATCGTTTTCATGCAAGTTACGGTACTGGTGTAAAAAATCCAACCTTGTTTGAGTTATTTGGTTCTACCGCAACTTTTACTGGAAACCCTAACCTTAAACCTGAATCGGCTAAGGGATGGGATACTGGGGTCGAAATTAATTTACTGGGTAAAAAGTTAAAGCTAGACTTCACATATTTTAAACTGCGTGTGACTAATTTGATTACTGGCTCAGGCACTACTTCAATTAATTTAAATGGTGTATCTCCGTCTGAGGGACTCGAGATTGGTGCGAAGTGGCAAATGTCAAAAAGGTCCTCGGTTTCAGCTAGTTATACCTACATGGATGCAAAAACAGCAACAAGTGCGCCACAGGTACGACGTCCACGTCATCACTTAGCGTTAAATGTTAATTATCAATTATCTAAAAAATCTAATTTTAATCTCGCCTATATCGGCAAATCTGATATTGTCGATTTTCAGTTTGACGCTTCGTTTAATCGAACAATCGTGCCACTGGATAATTATTCACTTGTACATTTGTTACTTAAGCATAAAATAAATAAGCGTTATTCTATAAGCGCCAAAATCGAAAATTTGTTCGACGAAGAATATGAAGAAGTATTAACTTACGGTACGCCACGGAGATCTTTTTTTGTTAGTTTGAGCGGGAATTATTAATATCTCTATAATTTGAAAATTATTATTTAGTCATTATTAGCAAGCTAAAAATATTATTTTATCCGTCACTCTTGTAAAAAAATCATTAGTGGGAAAATAGTTATGTGTACAGACAACAACGAAACTGAATTTTATTCAACCAAGGGTAGAATGCCATTGATACTGTCTTTGTCAATATCAAGTTTTTTTCTTGTCGTTTTATGCATGACTATAACGTTCGATGAGGATTCTATTAATGTATTGAGCTCAAATTATCAAGAAATAATAATTAATTTTACCAGTTCTGAAAAAGAAAGTGTCGAAAGTAAAAAACAATCCAGCACGCAACGTTTAGGTGTTTTGTCCAAATTCAAGACTAGCAATATGCATCCCATCATTGAAAGTAATAACGTTAAAACTAAAGCTAGATTTGATAAAACGTCAAAATTACATCAAAAATCTTTAAGTGTTATTTCCGAAAATGAATTCCACCCTACCATTAGTAATTTAAGATCAAAAAAATACTTAAAAAATCCTGAAAGAAATAAAGCTATAAAAGAAAGAAGCAACAACGGTGATAACCGGCCACCGCAGTATGGACTGGGCAGTGCGAGTAATCCAAAACCTCCTTACCCATACTTAGCGCGAAAAAATGGCTGGCAAGGCAAGGTCTTGCTTAAGGTTCGTGTTGATAAACTTGGGCGTCCTATTTACGTCTGGATTCAGCGTCCAAGTGGATATGCAGTCCTAGATAATGCGGCTAGAAATACAGTCAAAAATAATTGGAAATTTAAACCGTCTCTTCGATTTGGTCTTAAGGTTGAGGGAAGTATTTTGGTGCCGATTAGATTTGAGCTTCTTAATAATTAATGCAAGCTAACTTTACGGCACCCTTAAACATAATGTGAGCTATTAAAGGCTAATATTCTTTCAGGGTATATTGTTACGTTATTTTCCAAACCCTCAGAGTTTACGTTTTGCAATACCCGGTCATAAACTACATTGGCAACGATTGGAACATGCACTTGCCGTGCTTAAGTTATCCTCAACAATAGCCATTTAAAGTAGTGTTAATAATGTTAGCACTGGATTACAATCTAGTGTACATAATCAGTAAGTTGCGCTAATAAATAATACAAAAGAGAAAATCTTGTGAGCATTTTAATGATTCAAGGCACTACTTCCGATGCGGGTAAAAGCGCTTTAGTCACCGGCTTGTGTCGCCTACTCTCACAAAAAGGGTTTCAGGTCGCTCCTTTTAAACCTCAAAACATGGCTTTAAATTCCGCAGTCACTATCGATGGCGGCGAAATTGGCCGGGCTCAAGCGCTGCAAGCTCTCGCTGCTGGAATTCAACCACATACTGATATGAATCCTGTCTTGCTAAAACCCAATTCTGATACCGGATCGCAAGTCATCATTCGCGGCCATTCGATTGGTAATATGGATGCCCGCACTTATCATGATTATAAAAGTGAAGCCCGAAAAGCAGTGTTAGAATCTTGTGCGCGATTACAAACTCAATACGATGTCGTTTTAGTTGAAGGTGCTGGCAGTCCCGCAGAAATTAATTTACGACAAAGAGATATTGCCAATATGGGCTTTGCTGAGTCTGTCGACTGCCCAGTAATACTGATCGCGGATATTGATCGCGGTGGCGTATTTGCTCATTTAGTTGGGACACTAGAATTACTTTCCGCAAGTGAACATCAACGTGTTAAAGGAATGGTTATCAATCGATTTCGCGGCGACATGAGCTTACTTCAATCTGGTATAGATTGGTTAGAAAATAAGACAGGTATTCCGGTAACGGGAGTTCTGCCCTATTTAAACGGATTACATTTAGAAGGCGAAGATAGTTTAGCGCGAATCAATTGCGAAATTAATAAAAACAAGGAAGTTAGACCTAACTCATTAAACGTCATTATACCTGCGTTGCCTAGGCTCAGTAATCATACTGATTTTGATCCCTTAAATTTACATCCGGATGTCAATATACGATATATAGATGCCAGTGAAGAAATACCCGCTGCTGATTTAATAATTTTACCAGGCAGTAAAAGTATTCACTCGGATTTAATATGGTTAAAAACTCATGGCTGGGACAAAGCGATAAAAAAACACTTAAGATATGGCGGCAAACTTATTGGAATCTGCGGCGGTTTTCAAATGCTCGGTAAAATCATTCATGATCCACACGGTATTGAAAGTGACAATCAAACTACAGTGGCTCTAAATTTACTCGACTTTGGCACTGTGTTAGCACCTGAAAAACAATTAGGAAATGTCCGCGGGACTCTGCATCTAAATGGCTGTGAAGCTGTTGAGGTGACCGGTTACGAAATTCACGCTGGAAATAGCCACGGTCCAGCTCTAAAAAAACCGCTTATTCAATTTAATTCACATCCTCAAAATAATAAATCTGATGGCGTAATATCAGCAGATAATCAAATAATAGGCACCTATTTACACGGTCTATTCGAATCTACTGATGCCTGTAAATTATTACTCGAATGGGCCGGACTTTATTACGTCGAAGTCGATGACTATAAGCAACGCAGAGAAAATGATATTAATCGATTGGCAGGTGCAGTTGAAGAAGCATTGGACATGCCTAGTATCTATCGCCTGATTGGCCTATGCCCTATTCTAAGTCGCCCAGCACAATCGACCGAATTACGGCCTTAATGAATTCAACCCTTGAGCCATCGAGAACTGAACTTATTCTTGGCGGCACTCGTTCGGGGAAAAGTCGTTTAGCTGAAAAAACCGCAATTGAAAGTCATCTCGAAGTGATCTACATTGCTACCGCTAGCGCCCAAGATGCGGAAATGGCTCAACGTATTCAAACACATCAGAATCAACGACCTGATCACTGGACGGTGATCGAAGAACCCCTTTATTTAGCTCAAATTTTACTCGATCATGCTTCTGAGCGACGTTGTCTATTAGTCGATTGTTTAACTCTGTGGCTTACAAATTTATTAATGTTAAAAGACCAACGGATTCTAAATCAACAAACCGATTCATTACTCAAATGCCTAGAAAAGCTGCCTGGACTCACTATTCTCGTCAGCAATGAAACCGGACTTGGTATAATACCAATGGGCGAGTTAAGCCGACGTTTCAGTGATGAAGCCGGTTTTTTACATCAACGCTTAGGCGAAGTCTGCGATCGAGTCACCTTCACGGTAGCCGGCTTAGCACAGGTACTTAAATAATATCTTGCTGATATTCTTCTGAATTATATGAAAATAAATAACGAGTTATAAATTATGGTTGACATTAATACGAGCAATTCTTATACCCTAACAGATTGGAGCAAACTCGTTAGCGCTAGTTTAAATCAGCACTATTTAGAAACAGCAAAACAACACCAAACACAGCTAACTAAACCTTCAGGGGCTTTAGGGCAATTAGAAAACATTGCGATTACTCTTTCTGGAATGCAAGCGCGATCTCAACCTAATATCAATAATATTCAAATTAGTGTATTTACTGCTGATCACGGTATTGCTTGTAGCGGTGTCTCTGCATTTCCACAAGCTGTGACAACTGAAATGCTACGAAATTTTGCAAGTGGCGGAGCCGCCATTAGTGTCTTAGCCAAACATTTAGAGGCTAAGCTCGAAGTCATCAATCTTGGAACGATAAATGATCCCGGTGAAATTCCTGGCGTGATAGATCTTCGAATAGCTCCATCCACCGCTGATTTCAGTAAAACGAATGCGATGAGCGAATCGGAACTTAGAGTCGCCATGGATGTTGGAAAACTAGCGGTTGATCGCGCCATAGGAAACGACTGCGAGTTATTCATTGGCGGTGAGATGGGCATTGGCAATACCAGTTCTGCAACTGCAATCGCCTGCGTCTTATTAGATAAAACAGCAAATGAATTGGCGGGTCCTGGTACTGGGCTTGATGCCAATGGATTAAAACATAAGATACACATTCTCGAACAAGCATTAAGCTTACATTCCGACTTAGATAAAACGCAACCCTTAGAAGTTCTTCGTCGTCTCGGTGGTTTTGAAATAGCAGCCCTAGTAGCAAGCTACCTTAATTGCGCGAAACGGGGTTTAACTGTACTAGTAGATGGTTTTATTAGTAGCAGCGCTGCATTAGTTGCAACACAGCTATGTGAAAATGCATCCGATTGGTTCTTATACGCACATGAATCAGCAGAACCCGGCCATCAAGCTATTCTTGATGCTTTAAACGCGCGTCCACTATTATCCTTAGGCATGCGCCTAGGTGAAGGTAGTGGCGCTGCAACTGCTGTTCCACTCATTCGTCTGGCTTGTGAACTGCATAATAAAATGGCGACTTTTTCTGAAGCGGCAGTATCAGAAAAACCCAATTAAAACGAATCACTTAAAAAAATGCTTATTTCTAATAATAGTACTTACGTCGATTTATTGCGCCACGGTGATGTACAAGGCGGACCTTGTTTTCGAGGCAGTCAGAACGATGCACTCAGTGAACTAGGCTGGTCACAAATGCAGTCAAGCCTTAAAGCAACACAGCATTGGAAAACCCTAATCAGCTCACCATTAATTCGTTGCTTGGATTTTGCTAAAACGATCAAAGCACAACACAATATATCTTTAACCATCAATCCTAGTTTCGCAGAAATGCACTTTGGTGAATGGGAGGGAAAAACCGCCGAAGATATTACGGCGCAAGATCCCGACGCTTTGAAAAATTTTTGGTTAGATCCGAATAAACATGCCCCTGTAAATTCTGAGAAATTACATGCTTTTAAATCAAGAGTGCTTGATTCTTGGCTTGCCTTAACTAACGATCAAAATTCTCACCCAAGCCTATTAATTTGTCACGCGGGCGTCATAAGAGTCATTCTCGCAAAAATTTTAAACATACCTGACAATCACATGCTCAATATTGAAATCCCCTATGCCTGCCTAACTCGTATCCGAATAAACTATTATAATAATAAAATCGATTCGACCAGCCTAGTGTTTCATAACGGCACAATATAGTGGTTAAGTCTTTTATAATCGCTCTACAATTTCTCAGCCGAATACCGACTCCACAACTAAAATCAATTTCGGATAAAGAAATCGGTCGATCACTGATATTCTATCCTCTCGTTGGTTTAATTATTTCTACTTTACTCATAGGTCTACTGTATCTAAGCAGTGCACTCGCCATCAATATTCAAGCGGCTATTATTCTAATCGCATGGGTATTAATAACAGGCGGTCTACATTTAGATGGACTCGCCGACAGTGCCGATGCCTGGATAGGTGGCCAAAATGATAAAAATAAAACCCTCGACATCATGAAAGACCCACGCTGTGGGCCAGCCGCAGTCAGTTCTCTAATTGTCGTTTTGATACTAAAATTCAGTCTTTTACAAGAAGTAGTCAACGATGATAACTGGCAATACATACTCATTGCAATCATTGTTGCCCGCGCAAGTATAATATTACTATTTCAAACTACGGCCTATGTCAGACTCGGTGGTTTAGGCGAGTCACTCGCAAATCACCACTCAGCAAGCTTAGGCTGGTTGTTATTATGTTTGCTTTCTATTTTGCTGGTTTGGTTTTTTCATTGGCAAGGCATAATACTACTCATTGTCATTGGCTTATTGTTTCTAAGCTTACGGTTTTTAATGATAAAACGATTAGGTGGCACAACGGGTGATACTGCTGGTGCCTTATGTGAATTAATGGAAGTCGGTACGCTGTTGACTTTGATTATTTTACAAATTGAATAATGACAGCTTGTTCTTAACTCACTTGGTCTTAACTCACTTGGTCTTAACTCACTTGGTCTTAACTCGCTTAATTTTAATATCACTGTCACTGCTGTCCCGTTAATATAGTAAAATAAATTAAACCTCGCTATTTATTTTATATCACTCATTGGACTAATAGAAGATGACGCTAATCATCACTACCCGTCGTCGTTGCGAGGAGCCCTGTTTTACAGGGCGACGAAGCAATCTCCTAACGAGAGTGATTGTAGTAGGAGATTGCTTCAACGTGTTCTCCGAACACGTTTCGCAACGACGATACTTTTCTAACTTCATGTCTCAATAAGTAAACTAACTTCATGTCTCAATAAGTAAATCTGTAATTTTAGGCTCTAGTGACTGCGATTCGCTAAATACTATCAATGTTAGCGGGACAGCAGTGTTTTAATATCTCAAATTACTGCTGTCCCTCATAATTTTTAGTTCAACTTATAATACTTATCAAACCATCAGATTCGAAAATAGACGCAATAATAATTATTTCCCTAGCTTTACGGATATTTTTACTCCAGCAAATTCGATAATATCACCGGCAACAATTTTTTTTCGCTTTCTAGATTCAACCTTGCCATTAAGTAATACCTGCCCTTGGGCAACAAAGGTTTTGGCTTCACCACCACTCGCGGCAAGACCTTCAACCTTTAATATTTTATACAGCTCAATGTGCTGATCCGTCATAATAAATTCAATCAAGGCAAGCAACCAGGGTAATTTTAATAAACTTCCCCGCCGCAAGCGGACGGGGTATTTTAGCCTAATAGATTTCGCTCCGCGCGAAGTGAATTCGCACGGGCGACCGAAGGGGGATAATTCCATTCTC
>QIKQ01000236.1 GCA_003233075.1 Gammaproteobacteria bacterium | reverse complement strand
GATTTTCAATCGCTTCCTACAGGCTACAGTTTTACAAAGGTATTGTAGGCTGCAGGAGCTTGCGAGTGCAGGGAGTATTTTGAAGTTAAATTGTTTTCCTGTACTTAACGATTTTCAATCGCTTCCTACAGGCTACGGTTTTTCAAAGGTATTGTAGGCTGCAGGAGCTTGCGAGTGCAGGGAATATTTTGAAGTTAAATTGATTTCCTGTACTCAACGATTTTCAATCGCTTCCTACAGGCTACGGTTTTTCAAAGGTATTGTAGCCTGCAGGAGCTTGCGGTCGCTCTCGGCCTTCCATGGCCTCCGCGACATAAAACCATCCCTGGTTAAAAGTGCAGGAAAAAAATACTTCTATTGAAAAACTCTATCTAGGCTATCTAGGAACAACACTTATTCCGACCACCCTCTTTCGCACGATACATCGCTTTATCAGCACGCTCAAAAACGTCATCCGGTGTATCATTATCGATAAATTCAGCTACACCAGCTGAAATGGTGACAGGCACATCTTCATCACGAAAATGAAAAGCACAGGCATTCACCGCTTCACGTAACTCATTAGCCACTCGCATTGCGTCGCCCAACTTTGCTCCGGTCATGAGCACTACAAATTCTTCACCACCAAATCGTGCTAAAAAATCTGTTTCTCTTATTCGCTCGTTAATGACTTCAGCAACTTTGGACAATACTTTATCGCCCGCTTTATGGCCAAAGTTATCATTTACTTTTTTAAATAGATCAATATCAATAACTACTAAACTGAGGCTGTCGTGAAATCGACGCCAGCGTCGGTATTCTTGATCTAAGCGTTCGTCATAAGCCATACGATTTGGCACGCCGGTTAATCTGTCCATCATCGCCAGTTTTCTTTGTTTCGCTACTTTGCCTCTTAAATCATCTGATTCCTTCTCCATTACTTCGAGCTGCGAACTCAAGTCATGAATAGTTTTTTCAGCTTTTTCATTTCGCTCTTCTTCATGCTCTTTAAATGAATCCATATGAGTTACTATGGCGTCTAATCTAGATTCTATTGCCACTTTAAGAGGTTCAATTTCCGATTTGCTTTGCATTTGATTACGGATATCAGCAACTTCCTTGCTAACGACATCATTCAGTCGAATACTCTCCTCATGCAATTCAACACGATCGGAGTCTACACCTTGAATAGAATTGTCAATCGCTTGCAAACGGGTTGTTAATTTAGCTAAAAATTTTTCTAGCTCTTTTTTTTCTTTTTGAACTCCATCTCTTAGATGTGATATTAGTTTTGCAATCTTATCTAATAATATTGGCCAGTCTTTGCTCTTGACTTCTTTTTCTAATATGGATTGCAACTTAGTAATATTCTGATTAAATTTGACCGGTAAACTTATTTTATCCAATAATACAATCAATGCATGGTTTATCGTAAATTCAGCCTCAGATGCAACTTGCCCCTCCATCTCATCAGGCCAATAACTATTTATTTTTTTGCTAAACTCTTCTGCCAATACCAGCAATGATTGGCCATTACTGATTTGCTCCGCTTTTTGCGCATAAGCTTGTATTTCACTGTTTGCCGTTAGATTGAAATTAAGTTTATGCGACATCACTTTAATAACATCCACTCCCGCTTTATAGGGAATATCTGTGCTGCTTTGTTGCTCTTTTATATCGAATGAAGCTGCTTGCGTTTTAGCTTCGCGCAAATTATTTTCATTTGGTTCTACCGTCTTAGGGGGTGAGTTAGGCCTCTCTATCTCTGCCGCTGTTGTAACATCGATCTTTTTTTCTACCCCTTTATGCTCAGATGATTTACCGAATAGTTTGGACATTAAGCCAGTTTTATCACCACCCTGTTTCGCAGTTTCATTATAATACTCTAAAACCTCGACTAACATTTTTTGCAAGGAAGCTAATATGGGCCTAAGGTCAGACGACTCGGTACACTTCAGCAAAGTATTGTTTATCACTTTCTGTTGCTTAGTAAAAGTTTTCGGTAGTTTCAAAGACTTTGATAAACTTAAAAGAGACTTCCATGTGTCGCTAGTCTCTGGTTTACTTTTTTTTACTTTTTCGATTTGGTCTAAACCAGATGTAATAGAGTGAATTATTTTTTGCAGTTGAAAATTAGTTGAGTCACCACGTAATATTTTTCTTAAATCGTTTAGCGTTTTATCGAAACCATAATCCAAACCATCTAAAGCTACACTCATTTTAAGGGTAGTATTCTTAAGTAGACTTTCTAGCTCCGACCATGTTTTTTCTTTTGATTCTAATTCTTCCAAGCTGCTGAAATATTTGTGTTTCCAATTCTGCCCTGATTCAGCACTTTTCATAATTACCTTGGCCTATCTAATTTGAATAAGTATCAAAGGAATTAGCGGCTGAGGTATTGCTTTCTATAGGTTTAAGCGACTATTTATGCTAAATACCGGTCGAAAAATTAAATTTAGCGACAAACATTTAAAAGCAAATATAGTACTCAATGGCTATTGTTATGCCATTGCAATGACAAGAATAAGCACTGATGTATTTTACTGAATTCTGCTAAACTTTCTGCCAATACTTGGCAAACATGCACAAAAGTTATTGTGGACAATAAAAATGGCTGTTTTTACATAAGGATATTCGCAATGAAGAATTTAACCATTAGCATCACTGTTATTGTTGTATTTGTACCGCTGCTACTTATTAGTTGCAGCAAAAACAAGCATGAAGCAAATCAAGCTCCATTGAAAGCAGACATGGTATTTTCTTACAAACAAAAAATGACATTCAGGGGAAAAGAATTAAGCAAGAAGGTCTCTTTTAAGTTTGAAAAATTAGCTGACAAAATGTTTCAATGCAATAGAACAGTCACTGATAAATATGGTTTACGCTCTCGCCACCCTATCCACGTAAATGCTTACTTTAAACGTAAGAAAAAGTTTGATTTACTCGTCTCGACTTATCCAATATGGCGCAACCCAATCCAGCTGGAGTCGGGAAAAATTGGTACGAAAAAAGTAGTTGCAGGGTTTTACAATGGCAAGAACGTCTACACGCTCATTCGCACTAAGAATGAAAAAGTACACTATAACAAATCTTCTGGCATTTTCGAGGGTGCTGCTTTAAAACTTAAGAATAGAAGTCAAATCATTGTCCGAATCCGATAAAGCTAGTCGGCATTAATTTCTAGATCTGGAGGAAGTAATAATTCCATTGAAAGGGGCAAGTGATCTGAAAAAGTATGCTCAAGAACATGGAGTTTTTCTACTTGTAAACTAGGCGACACTAAAATATGGTCTATGTTTTTTTCTGGCTTCCAGCTTGGAAATGTATTGAGACCATGATTGGGCTCTTCTAAATTGGTATTATTAACCAGTAATTTCATTTCTATGCTGTTTGACGAACAATTTAAATCACCCATCACAACGACATGCTTATAAATACTGAGACAATCAGCAATATAACTAAGTTGTCTTAAGCGAGTACGCCGACCTAAAGCCAAATGTAATATCACGATAACCAAAGGATTTTGCACTGTACCAAAGTGAACGAACATCGCTCCTCGTCCTGGAATAGGACCTGGCAATTTATGATCATCAACCGTAATAGGTCTGAAGCGACTTACTATGCCATTGCTGTGTTGAGCAATTTTGCCTAAGCGCCGATTGGTCTGATGATACCAGTAAGGTAATTGGGCTTTGTCAGCAATATATTCAGTTTGATTTATGAAGCCACTGCGCAAACTACCCGCATCTACTTCTTGTAAACCCACTACATCGTATTCAGTCACAATACGAGCGATATTGGATAAATTTTTCATTCGCTCAGTATTGGGTAATAATTGACGCCAACTGCGAGTTAAATAATGGCGATAATGATTGGTGGTCATTCCTGTTTGAATATTATAACTGAGCAACTTTAACCGCTCTCGATCATTATCATCCGCAGAGTAAATGTCTTCTTGCTCCGCCAGTGTCATGAAAATACCATCATATAGTTACAACCATTTCACCTAATTTTTCTGTTAGTTTTAAATTCTCGGCATAATCCACTGGACAGTCTATTATACACACTTTGTTCAATTCAATCGCTTTTCGCAATATTGGCAGTAAATCCTCTGTTTTTTCGACCCTTAAACCCACAGCACCAAAGGATTCCGCATATTTTACAAAATCGGGGTTTGCGAATTTAATATTAGAGGATCTACCAAACTGAGTCATTTGCTTCCATTCTATGAGGCCATACGCAGAGTCATTCCAAATCAACACAATAATAGGTGTATTTATTCTTACCGCGGTTTCTAATTCTTGCGAATTCATCAAGAAACCCGCGTCACCCGTCACTGCAATGACATTTTTATCCGGATTCAATAACTTAGCAGCAATCGCGCCAGGTACCGCTATACCCATACTGGCAAAGCCGTTGGAGATGATACAAGTATTTGGCTGCTCGCAACGAAACATGCGCGCCATCCACATTTTGTGCGCGCCGACATCACAAATCACTATGTCTTCCAAGGACATCGCTGTTCTTAGTTCCCAAATTAGTTTCTGTGGCTTAACGGGATAAGAGTTATCGTTAGCATTTTGATTCATTTCTTCAATCAATGCCTCACGTAAAGGTCGCAACAAATGACCTTTTCTTGGCGTGGTAAGATCTGCAATCTTGTTGAGAGAATGTTTTATATCACCAACTACCCCGACAGTTACAATATAAGCCTCATCAACTTCTGAGGTAACAGAATCAATGTGAATTATATTTCTATCCCGACTTTTGTGCCAAAGATAAGGATGATACTCAACCAAATCATAGCCAATGCAAATAACTAAATCGGCTCGGTCAAAGCCAATGCTCACATAATCATTTGACTGTAATCCAGCACTGCCTAAAGCCATTGGGTGTCGAAATGGAATAACGCCCTTCGCCATAAAAGTATTCGTCACCGGAATATTTAAACGTTTAGCAAATTCGGATAAATGTGTCCAAGCTTTACCGCGTACAACACCATTACCTGCCAAAATAATTGGATTTTCTGATTGACTGATAAGATCAGCAGCACGCACTATTCTTTCCGTTGGCGGTTCTGACTGTTGAATATTTTTAATAGGCAAGGGATCTAAATCAACATCCATCAAGGCAATGTTTTCCGGAAATTCAATGAAACATGCGCCCGGTTTTTCGGTTTGCGAAACTTTAAATGCCTTGCGCACCACTTCTGGAATTATTTCCGGTTCGAGCAAGCGTGAACTGTACTTGGTGATTTGCTCGAACATAGCCTTTAGATCAAGGACTTGATGTGACTCCTTGTGCAAACGATGCGTGCTTGCTTGACCTGCAATAGCAACGACTGGACCATGATCCATATTTGCATCAGCCACTCCAGTCACTAAATTAGTTGCACCCGGCCCCAAGGTAGAAAGACAGACTCCTGGTCGGCCTGTGAGTCGTCCATACACGTCCGCCATAAAGGCAGCGCCCTGTTCGTGACGTGTTGTAATAAAACGAATCGGAGATTCCAATAGAGCATCCATTACGTCTAGATTCTCTTCTCCGGGAATACCAAAAATGAATTCTACGCCTTCGTTTTCCAGGCATTTAACAAATAATTCTGCGGCTTTCATTGCTTATTATTTACCTTAGTTTTTTCTAAATCGTATTATTTAAATAAAGGTGTGTAGCCCGCAAGCAGGGTCTACAAAACGTCTAATGCGGCGAAATATATCTCTGACATGACTTAAGCCTTGTTTAAATTATCGGCGATATGACTTTATTTCGATTCAAGCTTTACAAGATAATTGATTAACTTAATTAACTTAGCATCATTACTATCCATATTGGACGTACTCACACGATACTTGCCATTAATAATTAAAGTAGGCACACCGTTAATTCCATATTTATCAACTAATGCCTTGCTTTGCTTAATGCGTGTTTGAACAGAAAAAGAATCAAATGTTTCATTGAATTTTTTTTCATTCACGCCGTGTTTTTTAAAAAACTGAATTAACTTAGCTTTACTATTTAAGCTATTATTGTTTTTATGAATCTCGTCAAAAAATGGCGCATGTATTTTATCACCCACTTTTAGTAATTGTGCAACGTAAAATGCCTTGGCATGCAGAGTCCAGCTTGGGTTAAGCTGAGCTGGAATTCGCAAAAATTTAACATTCTTAGGCTTGCTCTTTAGCCATTTATTAAGCGATGGCTCAAACCGAAAACAACTTGGGCAGCCATACCAAAATAACTCCACTACTTCGACCTGACCCTTCTCCACTTGAGTAGGCTGAGGCGGTATCACTTTGGTATATTCAAAACCTTCATGAAATTCAGGTTCAGCGGCGACACTAAAACCCATCCCTAAAATAGAAAAAACTGTAATTGTTAATACTGCAATAAACGATTTCATTCTTAATCTCCGATATGATTCCCAATAGATTTTAGTGATATTAACAGTTTATGGTGCTGCGTATGAATATTGACTGAATTATTTTTTAAAAGTTGCGGGGACTAGATAAAAAATAGGTTTTTACGCTTGTAAAAGACCAAATAGACGACAAAAATCACAAGCTTTTTACAAAAACTCGTTAAAATCTAAGCACTTTTTGCTGATTTCGAAAATAAGCTGCTGACCGCGAGTCCTAACTCTGCCGGAGAAGGTGTCGTGGTAACACCCGCTGCCTCTAAAGCGGCGAATTTTTCATCAGCCGTACCCTTGCCACCTGAAATAATAGCGCCGGCATGACCCATGCGTTTACCTTTTGGAGCGGTAACACCAGCAATATAGGCTGCAACGGGTTTAGAAACATAATTTTTTATATAATCTGCTGCCTCTTCTTCCGCCGTACCACCAATTTCACCGACCATCAAAATGGCTTCGGTTTGCGGATCTTGTTCAAACAATTCTAAACAATCTATAAAGCTTGTGCCCGGCAAGGGGTCACCACCAATGCCAATACAAGTACTTTGACCAAAACCAGCATCGCTTGTTTGCTTGACTGCCTCATACGTTAGCGTACCCGATCGCGAGACTATGCCTATCTTACCAGCTTGATGAATTGAGCCTGGCATAATACCAATTTTAGCCTGACCTGGCGTGATAATGCCTGGGCAATTAGGCCCAATTAATCTTGCCCCTGCCTCTTGCACTGCTCGATTTGCTTCCAACATATCCAGGGTCGGTATGCCTTCCGTAATAATCACAATTAATATAATGCCGGCGTTCGCCGCTTCAAGAATAGCGTCTTTACAAAAAGGCGCAGGTACATAAATCACAGTGGTGTCCGCAGCGGTCGTATCAACAGCGTCTTTAACCGTATTGAAAATGGGCAAACCTAAGACTGACTGACCGCCTTTGCCTGGTGTCACGCCACCAACCATATTGGTACCATAAGCAATCGCTTGTTCAGTGTGAAACAAACCCTGCTTACCCGTTAAACCTTGGCAAATAACCTTGGTGTCTTTGTCTATTAGAACACTCATGCCACATCCTTAACTAAGCTAACAATTTTCTCAGCAGCCTCTTTTAAACCAGTCGCTGAATTTATCTTAAGACTACTTTTATTTAATAAATCGATTCCAACCTCAGCTTGATTGCCTTCCAAGCGTATCACTACCGGAACTTTTATACCGACTTCTTCAACAGCGCCAATAATTCCTTCTGCAATTAAGTCACAACGAACAATACCACCAAAGATATTGACTAAGATGCCTTTTACATTTTCATCACTGGTGATAATTTTAAAAGCTTCTGCGACTCGTTCTTTTGTCGCCGTACCACCCACATCTAAAAAATTAGCGGGTTCACCACCGTGTAATTTTATTAAATCCATAGTCGCCATAGCGAGACCTGCACCATTAACCATGCATCCAATTTCACCATCAAGCGAAATATAATTGAGTTGCCATTCTCTCGCTCTAAGTTCTCGCTCATCTTCTTGTGTCGGATCTTGCATTTCGACAAGATCTGGATGACGATACAAGGCATTATCATCTATATTTATTTTTCCATCTAAACACAATAAAATATTATCTTTGGTCACGACCAAGGGATTCACTTCAAGCAGACTCAAATCCTTCTCAACAAACAATTTAACCAGCCCTTCTAAAATCTTCGAAAAATGTTTTATTTGCTGACCTTCCAGGCCTAAGCCAAATGCCAACTCGCGACATTGATAAGCTTGCAAACCAACCAGAGGATCGATTTCTGTTTTTAATATTTTTTCTGGCGTCTCGCTTGCCACTTTTTCGATTTCCATCCCACCTTCAGTTGACGCCATGACGACCACACATCTGGCCGCTCTATCAACCACCACACCCAAGTATAATTCTCTTGCGATCTCGCATGGCTCTTCAATCAAAACTGAATTCACTGGCTGGCCTTTAGCATCAGTTTGAAAAGTAACTAAATTAGTGCCCAATAAACGACTGACAAATTCTTTTACACCTTCTTTTGAGTCGATAATTTTAACACCACCTGCTTTACCTCGGCCTCCAGCATGAACCTGCGCCTTAACAACCCATTGACTCGTATTTATAGCCTTCAAGGCCGAATCCACTTCACTAGAATTCTTAACCACAGTATTATTAGGCACAGGAACAGCATAATCTGCGAATAATTTTTTGGCTTGAAACTCGTGTAAATTCATTTGTATATCCTTTAGCAATATCCCGTTGTTGCGTAGCCCGGCTCTTTCAGAGCCGGGATCGAAATATTCTACTTTCTTTCGCAACTAAATAGCTACTTGAAATTAGGTCTTCCCCGGCTCTGAAGAGCCGGGCTACAAAGACAAACCTTTCTAGCCGTCCTTAACAAACTTTCTAGTAATATTTTTATTCCTAAAAACCATTATGATTAAATGGCCCGATTCGTAATCTCGTCTTCTAAAGCCAACCTGCCAATGCTGCTTATTACTACTAACAAAAAACAAATTATTGAAACAAGTCGAAAATATTCAAATTTCATAGAAAAAAACACCATTAATATTATAAACAGAAATAGAAAATTATGCTCGTTTTGCTTTGGCAATGTGAATTGCGCGATTATCCACCGCTAATGCTGCCTCATGAAAAGCTTCTGACAATGTGGGGTGAGCAAACATAGTTAAGGCCAGGTCTTCAGCACTTGCTGAAAACTCAATGGCAATGACCGCTTGCATTATTAGTTCTGAACAATGCGGGCCAATCATGTGTACGCCCAAAATCCGATCTGTTTTAGCATCGGCAATCACTTTAACCAAACCACTCGTATCGCCCGCAGCGCGCGCCCGACCACTGGCGGCAAAGGGGAAAACACCGGCTCGATAATCCCTGCCTTGCGCAATGAGAGACTGCTCAGTTTGACCAACCCAGGCTAATTCCGGATGCGTGTAAACGACGGATGGAATATTATCATAATTAACACGAGCGAAATGCCCAGCAATTAATTCCGCTACCATCATGCCCTCTTCCGAACCCTTGTGCGCTAACATAGGTCCGCGAACTAAATCGCCTATCGCATAAACATGCTCAATATTAGTTTTGCATTGATCGTCCACTCGGACAAAACCCGCCGCATCTATCTCTAATTTTACCTGCGGCGTTGTCAGATGCTCGCTATTTGGTTTACGTCCAACGGCAACCACAAGCCGGTCTACTTCTTGAGTTTTTGCCTGGCCTTGTTCTTCTGTGTGAACAACAACCGCTTTATTTACCTCGCAGGAAACAACTTTCGAGTTAAAACGAAATTCCAAGCCTTGGTTTTGATATATTTTCAAGGCATTGCTCGCAATTTCTCTGTCCGCACTGGGTAAAAATGAAGGCAAAGCTTCAAATAAAATCACTTTTGAGCCTAATCGGCGCCAGACAGTACCCAGCTCCAATCCAATCACACCTGCCCCAACAATTCCTAAGGTCTTAGGAACCTGGTCAAACTCGAGTGCACCACTCGAATCAACTATGGTTTGCTTATCAATTACTGCGCTCGGTATTTCCGTCGAGCGAGACCCCGTTGCCAAGATAATATTCTTCGCATGGACAATGATAGTTTCATTTGATCCTGATTTTTTTATTGATACTTGACCGGGACTATGAACCTTTCCCAAACCCGAAAAATATTCTACTTTATTTGACTGAAATAGTCCTGAAATACCTTTAGTTAAATCTTTAACTATTTTATCTTTGCGACGTAACATTTGCGCCAAGTCGAGTTCGGCGAGGCTAACATTTATGCCATGATTAGAAAATTCATGTTGTGCTTGAGTAAACAACTCCGATGATTCTAATAGTGCCTTAGAAGGAATACAACCTACATTTAAGCAAGTACCCCCCAGGGAGGCATTGCCATTTTTATCACACCAAGCATCTACACAGGCAGTACTTAAGCCTAGTTGTGCACAGCGAATTGCGGCAACGTATCCAGCCGGACCTGCGCCTATGACGACTACATCAAATTTATTTTTCATTTTAAGCCTATAATTCTTAATCTTTGCTTAGGTACTGCGGCACCTATACCTTAAACTTCCAATAACAAACGAGATGGATCTTCTATCAATTCTTTAATGGTCACTAAAAATTGAACTGCGCCTCGACCGTCAATAAGGCGGTGGTCATAAGAGAGTGCGACATACATCATTGGTCGGATTACGATTTCATCATCAACGACGACCGGCCTTTTATCGATTTTATGTAATCCTAAAATTCCACTCTGAGGAGGATTAATGATGGGAGTCGACAAGAGAGAACCAAATACACCACCATTGGTAATTGAAAAAGTACCCCCGGTAATTTCATCAATGGAAAGTGATCCATCCTTTGCTTTTTGCCCAAACTCAACTATCTTTTTTTCTGTGTCGGCAAAACCAAACTGATCTGCGTCTCTAATAATAGGCACAACCAATCCTCGAGGCGATCCCACCGCAATGCCTATATCGTAATAACCATGATACAAAATGTCTTTGTCTTCAACTGAGGCATTTACATCAGGAAAACGTTTTAAAGCTTCAATCGAGGCTTTTATAAAAAATGACATAAAACCTAAACGTACACCATGTTGCTTCTCAAAAGCATCGCGATACTTACGACGTAACTCCATTACCGGTGCCATGTTTATTTCATTAAAGGTGGTGAGAATTGCTGCCGTGTGTTGTGACTCTAATAAGCGTTCAGCAATCCGCGCTCTTAATCGAGTCATTGGCACGCGCTTTTCAACTCTAACACTTTGTTCAGGTGGCAAACTATTTTGTGATACCGTGTTATTATTTTTTTCCAGCTTAGAATTTCTCGAATCATTTGAACTCGGTTTTGATTTCTCTTTAGATTTATTCATATGATGAATAATGTCTTCTTTAATGACTCGATCGCCCTTACCTGTTCCTTTAATTTGATTTACATCTATATTGTTTTCTTTGACCAGCTTATTTGCTGATGGAGTCAATATTTTTTCCTGTGGTGATTGTTTCGCATGGATCGATGTCACCTTGGATTCGCTGCTAGCAGACTGCGTCACATCTTGGTTTACCACTTTTTTCTGTTCGATCTGCTCGATATTGATTTTTCCTATCAGCTGATCAGAAAAAACAGTTGCTCCTTCTTGCTCTAATATTTCAGCCAGTACTCCATCTTCAATCGCAGGCACTTCGAATACAACTTTGTCGGTTTCAATTTCCGCAAGAACGTCGTCACATTCAAAAGCTTCACCGACTTTTACATTCCATTTCACGATTGTTCCGTCGCTAACCGACTCGGGAAAAACGGGAACTTTGATCTCAACTAACATACGTCACCTTTAATAATTTACTCTGTTATGTGTTACACAATCCAAATGCCTCATCTAAAAACTTTTCCAGCTGAGCGTTATGTACTGACAATAAACCAACAGCGGGTGCCGCTAGATTTGGGCGACCTGCGTAAATCAAAGTATTTTTCGAACCAATCGCAGCGATAATATGATGTCGACTTGTATACCAGGCACCTTGATTTTTAGCCTCTTCCTGGCACCATACAAAATGTTTGATATTTTTGTATTGCTTAATAGTCTCCACCAGCTCTTTTTCTGGAAACGGATAATATTGCTCAATGCGAATAATTGCCGCGTTTCGATTGACACTCGCCTTAGCACGCTCAATTAAATCGTAATAAACTTTACCGCTGCACATAATAATTCGATCGACTTTTTCCGGATCGAGCTCTTGACGATCCGCGATTACTTTTTGAAACGAACCGTTCGTTAAATTTTCTAAAGGACTGCTCGCCTCCGCTTTACGCAATAAACTTTTAGGGGTCATCACGATCAATGGCTTTCGACAAGTTTGTAACATTTGCCGGCGAATCAAGTGAAATATCTGTGAAGCATTACTCGGTGCACAGACTTGTATATTTTGTTGCGCACAAAGCTGTAAATAACGCTCTAGCCGAGCCGACGAATGTTCTGGCCCCTGGCCCTCAAGACCATGCGGTAAGTACATCACTAAACCGCACATACGATTCCATTTTTGCTCGCCGGCACTAATAAATTGATCAACGACTACCTGAGCGGTATTAGCAAAATCACCAAATTGCGCTTCCCAGATAGTGAGTGTATGCGGATCTGTAGTCGCATAACCATATTCAAACGCCAGTACTGCTTCTTCGGATAATAAAGAGTTTATAACCAAAAATTTTGCATTGTCATGATTAAGTGCACGCAAGGGGACATAGGCTTCACCGTTTGACTGATTATGCAAAACAGCATGTCTGTGAAAAAATGTGCCTCGGCCACAATCTTGTCCGGATAATCGAACTGCATAACCATCATTCAATAATGTCGCATAGGCCATCGTTTCAGCGAAACCCCAATCAACTGCCCTTTCTCCTAACATCATTTGTTCGCGCGCAGTAAATATTTTTTTGACGTTTTTATGTAGTTCAAATCCCTCTGGCAAACTACTCACCTTGTAGAATAAACTTCGTAATAGGCTTTCATCCACCTGGGTATCAACCGACACGGTACCTGTTCGCAATTGATAGGGAGTCCAATCTTCATCATAGGGATAATTGGCCTTATGCGCTGGGATCATTTTACTGACGACTGACTTGCCTTCCTTAAGTTTATTTTGATAGCGTTTTATTAATTTTTGTTTTTCATTCTGATCAATTAGACCTTCCGCTTCTAACTGTAACGCATAAAGGTTTAGAGTGGTCTCTTTTTTCCGAATTTCTTGATACATTAAGGGCTGCGTCGCCATCGGCTCATCCGCTTCAGAATGACCATGGCGACGATAACAAACCAAATCAATGACGATATCTTTGTAAAAAGTCATGCGGTAATCTAACGCTAAGCGAGCAACAAAACACACTGCCTCAGGATCATCGCCGTTAACATGGAAAATGGGAGCGCTCACCATTTTTGCTACATCAGTGCAATACAGGGTTGATCGAGCATCATTCTGATTACTGGTGGTGAATCCAATTTGATTATTGATAACGATGTGAATTGTGCCTTTAGTCGAAAACCCTCGAGATTGAGACATATTAAACGTCTCCATAACGACTCCCTGACCCGCAAATGCAGCGTCGCCATGGACTAAAATTGGAATGACTTTACAGCCTTTGGCATCTTCTCGTCGCTCTTGTCGTGCACGCACCGAGCCCTCGACGACGGGTCCAACGATTTCTAAATGAGACGGATTAAAAGCGAGCGCAATATGAACTGATTTTCCTTCTGTTGCGATATCCGCAGAAAAACCTTTATGATATTTTACATCACCAGTGCCATTCGATGACTCAACAGATCTACCTTCAAACTCCAAAAATAATTCTGATGGTGTCTTGCCCATTACATTAACCAGCAAATTTAAACGGCCACGATGCGCCATGCCAATTGCAATTTCCTCAACAGCTTGAGAACCAGAACGACAAATAATGTCATTCATCAAGGGAATCAAACATTCTGCGCCTTCAAGTGAAAATCGCTTTTGGCCAACGTATTTTCGATGACAATAACGCTCAAAACTTTCCGCTGCCACCAATTGATTCAGTATTTCTATTTTTTCATTTACGTTAAACTTAGATTCTGCTTGCGTACCTTCAATGTAATTTTGAATCCAACGTTTTTCGGCTGTATCGCTAATGTGCATATATTCAGCGCCAATGGAGCCACAATAAGTTTTTTCTAATATTTCAATTATCGTTTTTAATGTAGCACGTTCGCCACAATACAATGAACCTGTATTAAACTCATGATCAAGATCATCCGCGTTCAACTCATGCGCATCAAGATTAAGATCACTTATTTCATTTTTTGGTTTAGAATGAAGCGGGTTGATATGCGCTGCGCGATGACCCATAAATCGATAGGCATTTATAAGCTGCAAGACATGAACTTGTTTATTTTCCTCTTTTGCAACAACTTGCTCTATGGAAATTTCTCGAACTGGATGGCGACCCAAGGCCCTGAATTCATCTCTTACTGCTGACAAACTTTGTTCTTGCTGACCAGAATCTTGATCAGATGATTGCCTTGCAAGGCAATCAAAGTAGTCAGCCCATTGCCTGGTCACGGAAGATTTGGATTCTAAGTATTGCTCATACAATTGCTCAATATAGGCCGCATTACTGCCCGCTAGTGATGAGCTATTAAGTACTTCTTGATAAGATCGTTTTTCTTTCGCCGACATATTTTTCTTTATAATTAACTCAGTGCCTAAGTAATGAAGGTGCCTGACCCCCACATAGTATCAGGTGTAACACAACACCTATTTATGAAGGTGCCTGAC
Source organism: Gammaproteobacteria bacterium (assembly GCA_003233075.1). Lineage (GTDB taxonomy): Bacteria > Pseudomonadota > Gammaproteobacteria > SZUA-21 > SZUA-21 > SZUA-41. Next base: position 9,127 of record QIKQ01000236.1, on the reverse strand, counting down.
CCCCACATAGTATCAGGTGTTACACAACACCTATTTATGTTATGGACCTGATACTATGTGGGGGTCAGGCACCTTCATCACCTACAAAATACAAGAGTTCTACTCTTATATATAGTTAGCAAAAATGAGTCCAGCCAGTAATAAATGCTCACTAGATTTCCACACAATTATTAGTATTTTATAAGTTATTGTATAATTAGATTTAATTAGATATATCAACGAAAAAAAAGATAAATAATTTACATAGAAACTGCCATAGAATTGACAGCCGTTTATCTCAAGACATCACCCGACCAGCCTAAGCGGGAGCAATATTGACCAGCCAATGCCTTCGGATCGCGTTAGGTTTTTCTAGCTTTAGCTCGCCAAACTAGGTAAATCAGAAATAGCATACCTAGAAGAAAAACGCTAATACTTGTCTCAATTAAGTATTGATACTCAGTGATTGGGTATTTCAGCTTGCTACATTTTACTTCAAACTCAAAACCACATCGATCTCCTTGCCAATTCCAGCCATAACCAGAATACCAAACATTTTCAATTTCTGCCTCGTGATAACATTGTTTAGTTATATGATTTATACCGCAGCTGCTCACAGTCGCTTGCGCAGAATGCGGATTAAAAAACAAAATCAAAGCAAGCAGCAGGAAATAATAATGACGAATGAATATCAATTTTTGGGTCTACCAAATACACATAATAAATTTAGCACTAGAAAACTAAGTAACATGCTCTTCAACTTCTCTGATATTTGGACGAAAATAACGCATGGAAACCAAGCCGTCGGATGCGGCGACCACCATTTCGGTATTGGTTTTATGCACGACGCTGCCGATTTTTTCATTGTGATCACACTGCCAGACGGAGACATCATTCACTAACCAATCCTTATCATCAAAAGACGCGAGAGAATCAAACTTGCCGAAGGCACGCACGACTCGGTCGATAGTTTCAACGCCTGCACTCCAATTCAAGGTTCGTTCTTGTTCTTCCGGCATAGGCCAGTATTCAACATTGCTCGGCTGCGGCACTGCACTAATCCAGTAATCATCTAAAGTATTAAGTACACGAATAATAACATCCTTCGCACAGATTTGTAATTTACTTGACAAAGACTCTAAATTTTCCCTGTCAGAGACATCCAGTTTTTGTTGAAACAATATATCACCGGCATCAAAATCATGACTTAATTTGTGAATTGTCACGCCTGTTTCCGTCTGTTGCGAATGAATAGTCCGTGGCAGAGACCAAGGGCCACGACCAACAGGAAGCAAACTAGGGTGTATATTTATGCCACGCATACCAGTCTCACTTAAATCTGGAATTCGATGTTGGTAGGTCGCTGTGATGATTAAATCACAGCCTGCCGCATCAAGCTGCTGTATAGTCTTTGTCGATACCTTTTCAAAAGACAATGGCAAATCGTGTTCTTGGCAAATATCGAATATATAATTATTGAAACTATAGGTATTATCGGTTTCAAAGCTAAAAACTTTGTAAACATTAAAATTTGATTCCAATATTTTTTTCAAGCAAGTGCTGAAAAAGTCGTGCCCGAAATAAGCAATTTTCATAATAGTAATCCAGTTAATAATTTATTAACATATTACTGGATACGCAGATAAGTCCTATAGCCAATACTGGTACTTTCAAGCAGATGAAAGAGAGTGTACTTTGCTGCCGACCCGCAATTGAACGTATACTTAGCGTAGAAGGGCGATAATCAATATTTGCTGTATCCCAGATCTTTACGCGCGCAGGGATGGGCGTGGCAGAGCAACTGCTTGCAGCAAAGTTCTACCTGCCGACCTACTGTAGCCCGGCTCTTCAGAGCCGGGTATTAGGAAGAAATTCAATTATAATAAATTTTAAGTTTTATTAAAATAAATTAGTTTTAAACTTATTGCTTGAATTTAATTCCACCCCGGATCTGAAGATCCTGGCTACAAAGGAAATTTATGCCGCAGTATACGCCCGAATTAAGGCGTTTTGAGACTTTTACGGGCTTTCTCGATAAACGCATTGATGAATTTTTCTTCGAAGGTGTTTGGTTTAATGTTTTTCTTGGCCCTAGTAAATAATTCAATTGCTTGCTTGTATTCTTTCGATTGATAATGCGATAGTCCTAACGCAATCAGTGCTTTAGTCAGGTTCTTATCCATTTTTAAAGCTTTTCGCAGCAAGTCCGCAGGTTCTCCGCGATAATCTTGTTTACGACTTTCAGCAATAACGACCGCCAAGTTGACTAATACTAAGGCATTATTGGGTGAGCGTTTTACGATTTCTCTCATCGCCCGAATCGCATCAGGGTAACGCTTTAATACGCGATAAGACTTTAACAGTTTCTTCCAATCTTCAATGTTATTTGGGTTTTTCTTCAGTCTTTCTTCTACTCGCTTAACCATTTTTAAAACAAACGGTGGTGGCTGTCCACTGCCAGTAGCGTTTGCCTGTGTTTGCTTGTCCTTTTTCGCTTTAATCGCTTGCTTCGATCCAGGCACATCTTTGTTATCAACTAATATCGGCTTGGTGGTAAGTACACGTAAGTCAGCAGTCATCAGATACAAGACCAAACTCAATACTGGCAAACCAAGTACCAAACTTAATTTAAACTGTTGTATTTGCTTAGGTGTTAAAGAACGCAGTTCACCTTCTACTAAAGAAGTATCATCAAGTAATTGCTTATCAAGTTCCTGCCTAGCCTTAAGATGTTGTTCTTCGGATATGTTGCCAATCTCCAAATCAGATTTAAGTTCGGTAATTCTTTGCGTATAAAGAATTTTGCTGAGTTCAACTCGATCGGCAGTTCTAACACTGTGCTGACGCAAGGCGCGCAGCAAATACAATATGACTAGTGCGAGTAATACGGCTATTATCGGTAAAAATAAATTCATCTCATTGCTCTTGTTTGAAGCTTTCTGGTTTGGGGCTTTCTGGTTTGGGGCTCAATAATAAACTAAGTCGGGCTTTTTCTTCCTGACTCAATTCTAAATCAGCGCTCTCAAGCGAACGCCTTTTAATTGTTTTAAATAATACGAGCAAACCAAATAAAATAAATAGTAGTGGCCCTAGGTATAAAAAAAGAGTACTTAACTTAAAAGGTGGCTCGTAACTTACATAGTCACCATAACGCGCCATTAAAAATTGCATTATTTGCTCATCAGTCTTGCCTTGCCTTATTTGCTGATAAACGATAGAGCGCAAACTGCCAGCAATGGTTGCATCAGAATCAGCAACCGATTGATTCGCACAGGTAATACAACGAATTTTATGGGTAAGTTTTTTATACCGTTGCTCTTGCTCGCTGTTCTTAAATTTTAACACTTCACTTGCCGCATATACTGATGAGAAGCAAAAAATAAATAACACCATGCCTAATAATATTAAATTAGCTTTAATTATTTTAGAATTTTTGCGCATCTGCCGCTAACTCCTCATTTACTATCCGGTAGCTTAACTTGGGAGTAGTGCTTAATAACTTTTAACATTTTTTTGCCACTTTTAGTCGTAATTGGGCCTGTATGTCGGTAAACAATTTTACCAGTCTTATCGAGTACAAAGGTTTCTGGAACGGCACTGATGCCAAAATCGATACCCGTGATGCCTTCTTTATCATAAGCATTAAAGAGGAATGGATTGCCATATTCTTTTAAGAATTGCAATGCAGCATTGTAATCGTCCTTAAAATTAATGCCATAAAGCTTAACCCCTGGCAACTTCGCAAATGCTATTAGATCCGGCATTTCTACTTTACAAGCCAAACACCATTCAGCCCAAAAGTTAATGACACTAACCTGGCCTTTAAGTTGATCGGTGCTGACCATTTTATTTAAATCAGTGAGTTCTTGTAATTTAAAGTAGGGTGTATGCTTGCCAACTAAGGTATTAGTCAGTACTTTTTTATTTTCAATAAAAAATCCCGCACCAAGCACGACAGAAATTAGAACAAATATTATCAGTGGGGCGATAAACTTATTCATGCGCTCACACCTTTTTTAGGCTTCGACTTAACCTTACGATAACGCTTGTCTGACGCTGCGATTAAACCACCGAGTGCCATGAAAATTGCTCCCAACCAAATCAATCGCACAAAAGGTTTATATTGAAGCCGGAATATCCAGCCTTGTGATTTTATTTGATCATTAACCGTTTTAATAAATGCTTCGTCCACTTCAAAACGATTGGTTTTTAATACACCTAAGATAGCTCGATCCAAGGGTTCAATTAAAGTAATAAACATGTCACGTTGTAGCTTAGGATCTATGCCTGCTTCAGTCATAAGATTTGCAGCTTGGCGAAAATAGGAACGTTTTTGCGGATATAAACGAGTCACCTCAACACCATCTCGCATTAAGCTTACATCAGCAGAAAAGGCATAATAATTTGCTCCCGTTTTCCACTGCACACTGTTTAGATGAAACTGATATTGTTTAATCTGAAAATGTTCGCCCACTTTTAAAACGACATCTTTTGAAATATTGAAATTAGAGACAGAACAAGCGCCAAGGATAAAGACCCCTATGCCTAGATGCGCGATCATCATGCCGTATCCGGCAGCCGGCAAGCTTTTAAAACCAAGTAAAATGCTCTTTTTCTTGCGCATACGGTATAACAGAGGATCAAAGCCATTAATAAAGATCCACACGACTAAACCTAAAACCAAGCTTACGCCGATTGAAATATCAAATTGAAACAAGAAAAGCAAAACCGCAATTATTGTCAAAACAAAAGGGATTGATAGTTTTTTAAGTATATTTTCAGCCTTATCCTTTTTCCATTTCACTTGTGGCGCAACGACCGCTAAGGCCGCCAGTGGCAACATAAAAATAAGAAACACTAAATTAAAATAAGGCTCGCCAACTGACATTGAACCTTTAATAAAAGTGCTATAAATAATAGGATATAAAGTGCCAAGCAAGACACAGGCAGCGATAACAACAAAACCAACATTGTTCACTAGCATGAAAGACTCACGCGATAATACTTCAAACCGACCCACACTTTTAATTCGATTGGCACGCTTACTGTAGAGATACAAGGGAATACCAATCACTAAAACCAAGAACACCAGCATATAAATGCCCCGACCCGGTGCATTGCCAAAGGCATGCACTGAGTTAAGAATTCCCGAACGCACTAAAAAGGTACCCAATAAACTTAATGAAAAAGCAATAATCGCCAGCATTAAAGTCCAGGTATGAAAGGCACTGCGTTTTTCCGTCACTGCCAAGGAATGCACTAACGCCGTTCCAACCAACCAAGGCATAAAAGAAGCATTTTCAACTGGATCCCAGAACCACCAACCGCCCCAACCAAGCTCATAATAGGCCCACCAACTGCCTAACATGATGCCCAAAGTCAGAAATACCCAAGCCATATTAATCCAAGGTCGTGACCAACGCGCCCAAACCGCATCTAATCTACCTTCAATTAATGCCGCGATCGCAAAGCTAAACGCCACACAAAAACCAACATAGCCCAGATACAACATCGGCGGATGAATTATCATGCCGATATCTTGCAATAAAGGATTTAGCCCTCGACCCTCAGTGGCTAAAAGCAATGGCTTGAGTTGATTATCCAAATCGACTAGTGGTGCAAACGGATCAGACAGGGCGACAATATAAATTAAAAATCCTACACTAATAAAACCCATCACACTGAGGACGCGTGCAACAAAAGGTTCAGGCAAATGTTTGCTGTAAATTGAAACCACTAGGGTCCAACCCGCCAATATTAAACACCACAACAATAAAGAACCTTCGTGTGAACCCCAGGTCGCAGTGATGCGATAATACCAAGGCAAGACTGTACTGGAATTACGCCAGACATATTGAATTGAGAAGTCGTTACTAAGAAATAAATTTACCAGAAGCACAAAAGACAATAAAACAAAAAAGAATTGGGCTCGTGCAAGTAGCCGACCCATTTGAATTAGTTGACTAAGACCTTTTTGTGCGCCATACAGGGGTACTATGGCCTGCGCCATTGCCAAAACTAAGGCAATAATGACACATGCAAAACCAAGTTGTCCGATCATTTTTTGTAGTCAGTTTTAAGCTTTGCCGTTTGGTCCATTTTTGCTTTTTCGCCAGGCGCGATATAACTTTCGTCATGTTTCGCCAGAACCTCACCTGCCTTGAAAACGCCGGATTTTTGCAACCGTCCCTTGGAAACTGCATACTCACCTTCTTTGAACATATCAGGCAATATGCCTTTATAGACCACCTTTAGTTTAGTATCGCTGTTATCTTTAATTGCAAAACGATAAGTTAGGCCATCAGGCTCACGTTTTAGTGAGTTTTTAACCACCATACCGCCGACACTAAACTCTTTGTGTTTTGGCACCTTGCCTTGCGCAACTTCAACCGGCGTGTAAAACAAACTAATGCTGTCTTTAAACGCCAACAAAATAAGTATAAATGCTGTGCCAACGCCCAGTGCAAGTAATAATACAAAGAGTAGTCGACGACGACGTGTTTCTGTTTTAGGTACTATGCCCATTTTTCTTCCTATCTTTATAAATTTAATAACATGCGTAAATTAATTACGTAAATTAATTGTTTCAAGAATTATTGTTACTCTGCTGTCTTTCATAACGACGTTTCAATTTTTTAACAATTTTCTTAGATTGCAAAATTGGAGAAACCATAATAACGATCATCACAACGAAAAAAATTGTATAAGCAAGCCAAATATAACCCCAATTGTCGTTCATTCTTAAAAATTCAGTTAAAGCATTCATGACATTATTTTCTCTTTTACCCACTTGGTATTCTGTTCTCTTTCCAGAATCTCATTTCGAATACGCATTAATAATACAGTCACAAAAAATAATAAAAAAGCAAAAATCATAATCAGCCAAATGTAGGCAATTTCGGGTGTCATTTGATTCTTATTAAACATTTCTGTTTGTCCTTGATGAATCGTCTTACCTACTATTTTCTGAAATTCATCGCTAGTCGACATTTTAATTAACGGCACCGTCACCAAACCCGATATCGATAGTATCGCAATTGCGTTTGCAGCTGTTGTTTTATCTTCAATGGCATTGTTAATGACCACCAAACCGATAAACAGTAAAAACATAATAAAAACCAGTAACATTCTTGGATCATTCCATTCCCAATAAGTTCCCCAGGTTGGATGACCCCAAATCATGCCGGTCAGCAAGGCAACTAATGTTAGCCCCGTGCCGATAGGAATCGCGCTAACCGCGACGATCTGCGCCATTTTCATCCGCCAAACCATGCCAATCGCAGCAGCAATAGTAACGAAGACATACGCTAACATAGATAATGTTGCCGCGGGCACATGTATATAGATTATTCGATAAACTTCACCTTGCTTGCTCACACTCGGAGCAAAACCGAGGCCCCAGATTATACCAACAGCAAAAAGAGTCAGAGTTAGTCCTACACACCAAGGCAACATTTTGCCTGCGATTGCATAAAAATGAGGAGGAGACGAGCAGCGGTGATAAAACCTGACTAGAACGCGCCAAAGTGCCTTAAATATTCCCATGTGTACTCATACTTATATTAATAATTTAGTCAGTAGGTCTTGCCAATTCTTTGCTTGAATTTCAATCTATCCCGGCTTTAAAAAGCCGGGCTACGGAGCCGAACAATAACCCAAACTTCATAATATTTCCATTCTGAATTAGCTCACTATTCTACCGCAAAGAGATTTTCAATGCAGTGGCAGTTAATATTGGCGCTAAACTAAACCAAAGAATGAAAATACCTAGTAACATCATGATATTAGGCATGTAATCCAATCCGTCAGCGGCCTTAGCCACAGCCCCTAAACCAAACAAAAATGTGGGTATATAGAGTGGAATTAACAAGATCGCCAGCATTAATCCCCCTCTAGACAGGCCAACAGTCAGCGCAAGCCCAATGGCACCGACAAAACTTAATATAGGCGTGCCTATTAATAAAGTGATAAATAAAACCCAATAGACCTTGTCGGGGACAGAGACCATTAATGCTAATACCGGAAAAAGTAAGATCAATGGCAAACCAGTCACCAACCAGTGAACTATGAGCTTAGCGAGAACCATTAATGCGGTCGGATGCTGACTCACAATAATCTGTTCGAGTGTGCCGTCATCATAATCTTGGCGAAATAGTTGCTCTAATGATAATAATGTCGCCAATAAAGCGCTAGACCAGAGAATGCCAGGACCAATCGTACTTAGAATTTTTGCATCATGGCCTCTCGTTGCCAAGGCAAATATAGAGATAATAATTATTAAGAACATAAACGAAATAACATACTCTGATCGCCGACGATAGGCGATTTGTAAATCTCGTTTCATGAGTGCAAAGAATATACTCATATATACTGCTGTGCTTTAAGCTCGACAGAATGTTGATTGATATGCTCTGTTAAATTCAAAGCCTGATGAGACGTTGTTATAATAACGCCTTGGCGATCTAAATGTGATTCAAATAACTTCACTAACTTATCACGGCTGCCAACATCGATTGAAGTAAAAGGCTCGTCCAGTACCCAAAGTGATTTACTCGAATTAACCAATCTTGCTAAAGCCGTTTTGCGCTGCTGGCCTGCAGAAAGACTCTTTGCCTGTGCATCAGAATGTAAAGATAAATCAAAATATTCCAAGGCTTCCTGCCCCTGCGTATCAGTAATTGATTCACCATCAAGCTTGGATAAAAACTGTAAATTTTCTTCCGCGCTAAGCTCGGGTTTTAAAGCGCTGCGATGACCTATATACAAACACTCTCTGGAGAACTCAACGGGCGCATTGCGCACATCAACATCATTAAAAGTTATTTCACCCTCATCTGGACTAACAAGATTAATGAGTATTTTTAATAAGGTCGTTTTACCTGAACCATTTTGACCCTTAACATAAAGAAGCTGGCCGCTCTTCGCTGAAAAACTAACCTTATCAAGAATAGTTTTTTCATTGCGGTAAAAGCTGACTGCCTTTACCTCTATGTTTAGTTGCTTTCTGGTTTGCACTCAATTTACCTTAAACTCACCGAGGATGTAGCCCGGTTCTTTAGGTCGCTCTCGCACTTTCTTCGCTTTCGCAATCCTGCTTCACTCGAAAGACCTGCCCTCGACATCCTGTCTCGGGCGTTCGCTGGAAAAA
>QIKQ01000003.1 GCA_003233075.1 Gammaproteobacteria bacterium | reverse complement strand
ATAAAAAATTCAATGATTTCGTTGATTTATTTAAAGAAAAATATAAATATTTATTTAGATATAAACTGCTAATAGCTGTTAAGGGGGAGTATTTAAAGTCTAAGTGGTCGTTTACTCAGCCAGGGATGATGGTATGGATGCATGAAATTGCGGTTAAAGGCAAAAAGTTAAAATTATTCATTGTTGATATTCGTGCCGACCCATTACTTCCCAGACGCCCAATCATTGATCATTTAAAGTCTCTAATAGAAAAGCATAAACCAGACATTGTCGTCGGTGACCTGAATATTCCAAGGCGTTACATTAGAAAGCTTGGCTTACCTTATGGCTATAGTCATGCTTATGATTTAGTAGGACGAGGTTGGTCATATTCCTGGCCAATGCCGTTTCCAATGTTAGGCTTAGATCAAATAATCTGCTCGTCAAGAATTCGACCCTATTTATATTCCTTAAAAAGCTACTGGAGTAGTGATCATAGGATGCAAGAATTCAAGTTTGATATAAAGTAATTAATATTAGTTAAAAACTTTCTGCCAAGAGTATCTAAAAACTAATTAACTATTTCTTGTAAGTAGTTTTTTAAATAGACTAATTTTACTTTTGAACTTTAAGTAGTAATAATCTTTTCGGATTTGTGCTGAGTCGATAATGAAATTAGATACACCACTAGATTGTAGTTTATAAAGCAGAATGCATATCCTGTGGCGACCTTCAAAAATCGTGTATTTACCAGACAATAGTTTAAAAAAAACTATATTGTATTTTCCTAGTTTGGGATCCCAGTGATTAGAAATACTGTTATAGAGGTCTACGAATTTTTGAGTTGCGATATTGGCATATACTTGATTAACTGATTGATTGGACTCCGTCGCCGGTACATTAACTAGATCTTCCTGCGAAACTCCACAACCTTTGCCTTCGGATAGAAGTAATTTTGTAAACTTCGAGCCAAATTTACTAATTTTTTCTAAAGTCCATTGGTAGTAAAGCAATTCTGGAATAGCAACGTTTTGTTCGATTTGTTTACAGGTGCGATAGTGGACTGAATCTAAAATAGAGCAGTTCGAAAATTGCTTGCCTTCAAAGATGGCATAGGCATCATTGGGATAAACAATTTTCGATAATTCGATAGAAATTGGATTTTTTAAATTATCCGAAAGTTCTATCGATTGCATACGATGAGAGGTCTATCAAAATCGGTTTCGCCGATATATTCGATGCTTTTAAAAGTAGTAAAACCCTTTAAATAAGCTAAGTAATCATCTAGTTCTAGCTCTTTGTCCTGTGCTGCAATGACGTCTTTTTGCGTAGGAGCTTCAAAATACATTTGTTTCACTGTAATTTTGTCTAAGGTCCTTAAAGCTTTAATTTTTCCTTTTTCTGTTAAGTGGTGAAAGACATTTAGGAAAAAAACGATATCGTACTTTTGATCAATTGTGTCTTGCATTATATCAAAAGGTTTATAATTAATATCAAAATCAAATACTTTTGCAACGCCTTGCGCACACTTGACCAAATCTGGATTTTTATCTAAACCTGATACGCTTTTGGCGTTTCGTTTTTTGCATTCGATACAAACTGCGCCAATATTACAACCTATGTCGAGTACAGATGAGTCACTTAAGTCTTCAGGTAAACCAAATTGCGATAATCTGCTTTCATCCCTTCCTCCCTTAATTGTGAATCCATCAGGGAACTGAATGGTTTGATGGGCTCCCCAAATAGGAGATTCTGCAATAATTTGTTTAACTAAGTCTCTGTATTGAGCGGGGGCAGCATTTATCTGCTGGCTAAACTTTCGATTGAAAGGCCATATTTTTGTTCGTAATGTTTTTCTAATGCTTCTTGGAAGCATGACAGCAATCTCCTTCAAAGCGCGAATACACAACACGCTTAACATTAATTTCTAACGGGAAAATATTTCAATTGAGTAAATAGTAGGTTATTATGTAGAATTTGTTCTCTTAGGTCAAACTGAAAATACAATGCATCTAACTGATATCCCTATATATCATAATTTGGCTTCTTATAAGTCGATAGTCAAAAAAGTAGTTACGACATTATCGAATGAACCTACTGTTTTATCCATATATCAAATTGGTGGTATAAATGATCTCGGCATTTCAGATCTTGATTTTCTTGTTGTAGTTAAAGAGGGAGAGAGGCTGGATTGTGATGTTCGAAGCATTATGTCTGACAATGAACAGTATATATTAACACACGGTTTATATGGTGCTAGCGAGAAGTGGTTTAACAAAGCTCAAAAATACAGTTTTTTTCATAATTATAAATGTCTTTACGGTAAAGAATACGAAATTACAAATATCAAGGAAGATACACCAGATCGAATCGAGTTAAAGCGACAGATAGCATTAGAGTATTTGGTTAAAATGTTAATTAGTACTTCGATAGAGAAAAAATATAATATATTACGTGTGAGAGGATTTCTATTGCATGTAAAGGCTCTATTGTATGATTTAGAATTTCTAAACATATCTAAGGGTGAATGTTATGAGCACATTCTACAATTAATCGAATGGAGAAATAATTGGTTTAGCAATAAACTATCTATTAAATCGATCAATGACTTTTATAAGTCGTTCTATTCTGTTTTTTTTGATTTTCTAGTTGATTTATTTTCTAAGATGAAATTGTTTTTACCTGACGAGTTGGGTGGTCGAATTAAAATTTATCGAAATATCGATTTAGTAAGATCCGCAAAATTAAATGTTAACCATAGTGGCATTGTACTGCCATCCATACTTTGTTTTTTAGGGAAAAAATATTTTAACCTTCAACATCGTATCAATAGATTTGAGTTTTCAGTGCCCTGTAGTTCTGAAAAAAACGAGGTGCTTGAAAAACGATATAATGAATTGGTAAAAATGAGTCTATATAATAAAGAATATATGCCAGCTTATATGCCCATGTCTTCTAGTCTTGGAATTTTTTAATTTGAATTACAATGAATATTACTTGGCAAACTCAATCTAGATTACTGTATGACTCTTTAAAAAATGGAGAGCTATCTAGTCAGGCGAATGGTGGAAATTCCTATGATTTTCAAGCATTTCAGGCACTAAATGATAATAATAAACAATTAATTGATGAGAGCGTCGTTAGAAAGCAGGAAGGTTTCGCTAAATATTGGGCACGCCTTTTGATGCACAGAGTAGAATCTGATGTCGTTATAAAAGACCCTCGAGCTATGACTTTGTCAGCCTTAAGCAAAAAATCCAAGCAAGTATGTGTATTGCATCATATTGACTTTGAGTTGCAAAAATCTTCACTATTTTATAAATGGTATTTTGCACGAATGATGAAACGTTTTAAAATGATGGATACAGTGGTGGTAGTATCTGCCTATTGGGAGTCAAAGCTTAGAGAATTAGGCGTGACACGAATCAAGAGAATTTATAATTCATTTGATCCAGGTCGTTTTGTATTTACAGATTTAGATATCAGCAGTTTTAAAGAAAAATATAAGTTGGATACGGCTAAGCCAATTATTTATATTGGTAATGCTAAAAAAGGCAAGGGTGCGGAAGAGGCTTACGAAGCTTTAAAGGAAAGTAATTATACTTTAGTAATGTCTGGACCTAAAAACAATGCTGTTGAACTTCCTATTGTACATTTAGATTTAGAATATGATGGTTATTTAAAACTAATTGCGGCGGCAGATGTTGTTCTAACAATGTCTACAATGATCGAAGGTTGGAATAGAACAGCGCACGAAGCCTTGCTGAGTGGCACACCAGTTATTGGCTCCGGCATTGCTGGAATGAAAGAATTGCTTTCAGGCGCGGGACAAATAATTGAAAAGGATTATGCAAATCTTCCACAGCAAATAGAAAGATGTTTGGAAAACAAGGAATCTTTACTTAAGGCGGGCAATACTTTTGTTGCTCAGTTTAATAGTCAGTATTTTAGAGATAGCTGGCTTCAGCTAATTGCTGACGTTACAAAACAATGAAATACATCACTAGAAGATTATATATTTATGTGTGGAATTAACGGAATCATTTCTTTGGCAGGCCAACCCATTAGCAATGGCGCTAACTTATTAACAAAGATGAATAAGCTAATCGAACATCGTGGGCCAGATGATTCAGGTATTTGGCATAATTCAGAAAATTCAATTTATTTTGGCCATCAACGATTAAGTATTCTTGATTTATCTAGCCAAGGTCATCAGCCTATGGTTGATGAGGTTGGTAATGTAATTGTATTTAACGGTGAAATATATAATTTTAAAGAATTAAAAGAACAATTAAGAAGTAAGTATACATTTAGATCTAGTACTGACACAGAGGTAATTTTGGCCTTGTATCGAGAGTATGGAGAAAATTTACTAGAATATTTAAATGGAATGTTTGCTTTTTGCCTATGGGATCCTAAAAAACGTTCTTGTTTTTTAGCGCGAGATCGAATAGGCATCAAACCTTTGTATTATGTAAAAAAAGCTGGTGTATTTGCCTTTTCCTCTGAACTCAGAACATTGCTGGCATTGCCTTGGGTTGATCGCGAAATCGAGCCTCAATCATTTTATAATTATCTTACGTATAATAAAGTATCAGCTCCCGAAACAATCTTTGCTGGCATTAAAAAATTTGAACCCGCTCATAAATATACTCTAGTTATTAATGGTAGAGAAAAATATCAATCTTATTGGAATATTAAATGGGATACCCTTAATGATAATGAGACTACTGCGCAAACTGAATTTTTAGATGTACTTGAAAGTGCCGTTAAGTATCGTATGGTTAGTGATGTGCCAGTAGGGGCATTTTTAAGCGGCGGAGTCGATTCAAGTGCGATAGTCGCATTAGCAAGTAAATACGCCGGCTCACCGATGACGACTTTTTCAGTCGGATTTGAAGGTGTTGATGGGTTTGATGAAAGACAATTTGCGAGACAAATATCAAATCAGTTCGGTACTAATCACATTGAGCAAGTTATTAATTCGGATGACATTAAAAATTTATTGCCAAAGCTGGTTGATATATTTGACGAACCTTTGGCAGATGCTACTTCAATTCCGATTCACTTAATTAGCAAGTTAGCGAAAGAGAATGATATCAAGGTTATTTTGACGGGGGATGGTGCAGACGAGTTGTTTTTTGGATATCGTAACTGGTTTCAATACACTAAATTTCAGTCAATCTATACTAGGCTTGAACAGTTGCCTCGAGCTTTGAGGCTTATTTTAAAAAAATTAGCTTATTTAATGCCTGCAAGTAAGGCCTCAACGGAAATAATCAAGCGTGCACTAGATAAAGAGGAGTTTTTTCTAGGTGGAGCCGGCGGGCTCAAAGAAACCATTAAGAGAAGTATATTAAGTAGCGATTTTTTAGGCACAATCGATTTTGATGCAAGGTCTAATAGTATTAGTCGCCTAAAAGCTGAGTTTGACCTCAAGGCTTCAGCGAATAAAGATTTGATTCGCTGGATGAGCTATGTTGGCACGAGAGAAATAATACCAAATTATTATTTGTATAGAGCTGATCGCTTGGGAATGGCAAATTCTATAGAGTTACGTGTACCATTTTTGGATCACAATGTTGTTAATTACGCTTTTTCAATAGACTCAAAGCTTAAGACTAAGAATCAAATTCCTAAATACATTGTCAAGAAATCATTAGAATCAATACTACCTCGAGATATTTTATACCGAAAAAAGCAAGGATTTTGTGTTCCATTAAATGAATGGTTGAAAAAAGAGATTACGTCTTATTTAAAGTCGGGGTTAACTGAGTTTTGTAGTCGCACGGGTTATTTTAATTCTTCAAGATTAGCCTCTGTAATAAAACGTTATGAAAAAGGTGATAATAGTTTAGCTAATAGTATTTGGAATATTTACTTTTTTATGGCATGGCATAATAGATGGATTAACGCATAATTTCAGGTTAGCGATTCAAATTAGATTTGTTAAATGAATATAATACTGCTACTTAACTATATTATTATACTGAATTAGAGTTTATGAAAAATATCGTAATTATTACTAATATACCAACTCCCTATCGCATTCCTTTGTTCAATCAAATTCATGAGGATTTTAAAAGCCGTGACATGAAGTTAGTTGTTATCTTTGCTGCCTTAGGCTATGAACGTCGAAAATGGCGTATTAGTGAATCGAATATGAAATTTGAGTACCTAGTTCTGAAAAGTAGCAAAATAAAGCCGGCAAAAAGTGAAAGCCCTATATTTTCTTATTCGGGTTTATATAAACAGCTAAAACTGATAGGTCCCGACGCGATTATCGCTACAGGATTTTCAATAGCAACAGTTAAGATTTGGCTATTAAGAGTAATTGGTAAATACAAGTATGTGATTTGGTCTGGAACTATTTTGAATGAAAATCGCCCGGTTTCATTGCTCAGACGAATTCAAAGACGATTATTAGTAAAGGCGGCGAGTAGTTATATCTCATATGGTAGTATGGCAAAAGAGTATTTGATTAGCATGGGAGCAAATCCTGAAAAAGTGTCGATCGCAATCAATACTGTGGATGTTGATTTTTATCTTAATAGTGAAAAAAGTTTAAAGAAAAGAAACAGTGAAAAACCGTCAAAACTAATTTACGTAGGCAACTTAACGAAAGGCAAGTGTATAGACAAAATTATATCCTGCCTAATGGATATTAAATCAGCTTGTCCTGATATTAGTTTAGTCTTAGTTGGTGATGGTCCGGAAAGAGAAAATCTTGAGTTTCTTGCTAATGAGATTGGCGTTAGTGATTTAGTTAGTTTTAAAGGATTTAGAGACAAAGAAGATGTATTGCGTTATTTGACCGAAGCGGATTGTTTTATTTTTCCTTCGGAATATGATGTTTGGGGTCTAGTATTAATTGAGGCATTAGCAGCAGGATTGCCTTGTATTGCGTCTATTAAATCTGGTGCAACTGTTGATCTAATCCAGGATGGATTCAACGGCTTTGCAGTAGATTTTAACAATAAAGGAGATCTGGTTAAAAAGATTTTAGAAGTTATTTCGAATAAAGTTGTAATTGAACAAATGAGTAAAAATTCGAAAAATTTTGTAACTAGCAATTTGACGCTGAATAAATCCAGTGAAGGCTTTGTTAAAGCTATTTCAGATCTTAATGATTGAAAAAACTATGAAACCCAAATTACTTATTATTGGCCCTTATCCTCCGCCTTTTGCTGGACCTGAAATTGGCACTAAAACGCTAGTAGAGTCGTCGGTGTTAAATGAGTTTTACCAAATTAAACATTTAAATACGACGGTAAGAAAATCAAATGCTCAAAAAGGTAAACTTGATATTGTCATGTTTTACTCTCTTTTTAAGTATATATTTGGATTGATTAACAATCTACTATTTTTTAGACCTAAATTTATTATGTATACGCCTACTTCGGCAACCAAGTTGGGTTGGGTCAGAGATGGTTCTACAATAGTCTTAAGCAAAATATTTTTCCGAAAAATATTAATCCAGTTTCGCGGTGGTCACTTTCGCTTTTTTTATGACTCATTAGGTGGCACGAGTAAGGCGATCATCAAATTTCTAATTAATAAGACAGATAAAGTACTTGCCCAATCTGATTGTTTAACGAAGCAATTCGACGCTGTGTTGAAACAAGGTAAGGTGGGTGTCTTCCCAAATGCAATTAGCAGTGAATTTTATGATTTCGCAGACAGTAAAATAATGCAAGAATATAAGCAAAGTGATAATAAACAACTAATAGTATTGTTTGCCGGACATTTATCAACTGCCAAGGGTTACAGTGATTTATTAGAAGCGATTTCGCCATTAATGAAAAAGTACAACATTCGACTTAGATGTATGGGGGTAAAGAAAACCAGCGAAAGGAATGTGTTTTATAATCAATTAACGGGTGATAAATTTGAACAGCGTGATGTAGAGGAGTGTTATAAGCAATACATTGTAGATCAGGGGCTTGAAGCACAATTCGATTACTTAGGGGATAGAAACACTGGAATCGAAAAATATAAAATTTATTATCAAAGTGATATTTTCGTCTTACCAAGTTATTCAGAAGGGTTTTCAATGGCAGTATTGGAGGCTATGGCTGCGGCGTCTGCGGTAGTTGTATCACGAGTAGGCGCATTGCCAGACGTGATTAACTCGGGGGATAATGGTATATTGACTAATCCAGGAGAGGTAGAGCAAATCAGATTAGCCTTGGAATCCGTAATAAGTAATTCTGAGCTTAGAGAAAAATTATCTGTTAAGGCTAGAAAAACAGTGAGCGATTGTTTTATAGAAGAAATTGTTATGAAAAACTTAGTTAAAATAATTAGTACTATATGATATTTAAAAATCAATATAAATGTTGTATTGCCGTACAAGGATTAAGTGACTAAATGTCAATTATAATTGTACTTGCCGTAGCGCTAACTTTACTAATAATTTTAGGTTTAGCTCGAAATATTAAAAAAGGATTGTTATGGGCCTTTTTATCTAAACCTATTATTGATGCAACCTGGGCTAAATCATTTGGAGGTGTTAGCACCTTGCATGTTATTGGTACGCTTGTGCCAATTTTCGTCATTTTCAATTTTATTCGTCACAAAATTAGGATTAGCACTTTTCCCTTATTTGGAATATGGCTAACTTATGTAATATATAGCGGACTTACTTTCTCATTTAATATTGTTGATTCAGGGCTTTTTACGTTTTTGGACTTAACTTTTCGAATATTGAATGGCTTTATTGGTTTTTTTGTCCTTCAGGCATTTTTTAGAGAAAAGGAAGAATTTAGAAAGTTACTTGTTATTTTTATTTTCGCAGGATTTTTCCCGGTTTTAATGGGGGTTTATCAAGGTGTTTCAGGCGTAGTATGGACAGAGCGCATGACGGTAGGCTTATCGAGAAATGTCGGTATGTATCATGATGCAAGTATACTTCGTTTTTATGGTTTTCAAACATTAACTGCGATTATTCTTTATTGGAGTTATTTTTTGAAAGGCACGACAGCGCCGCTTAAGAAGCTCGCGTTGCTAAGCTTAGTTGCAATGACGATTTTTACAATTTATAGACTGCACTCTAAAGCAGCTTATGCGATTGGTATTGTTTGGTTTCTTATTTGGGTAATAGCCTATAGAAAATATTTATTGTTTTTCGTGATCATTGCAGCGGTCATTGGTATTAATTCATTTACGGGTGGCCGGATTTTTAAAGATTCTCTTCAGCTTTTTTCCAAGGAAATAATTGCGTCACAAGATGAAGTTACAGAGCGCGACAAAAAAAGAACATTAGGTGGCCGTTGGTACTTATGGGAAACAGCGATGGAGAAATTTAATAATAGGAATGTTTTTCAAAAGCTATTTGGGACTGGTTCATCTGGTGCTGCACATAACGATTTCCTCAGAAATTTATTTTCGGGCGGATACATTGGGCTAATGATTTATTGTATTTTATTGCTGGCTGTCGGTATGCGTGTTTTTAAAAATTATCTGAGGCGAAAGACACCAATCAATATAATGGCCGCAATGTTATTTTCAATGTGGCTAATTGACGCAATGGGATTAGTGCCTAGCTTGTATCCATCCTACCAATGGTATATTTGGGGATTTATAGGGCTGGCAATTAAAGGTTTTGATTGGGAAAATCAAATTCAGAAGAAATATTAAAATTTAAGAGTCATAGTATTATTGAGCCTAAAATTATAGTTTCTGAATAGGTATAGCTTAATATTATTAATGTTCATTCTTAATCAAAATATCGAGCGACTTCATGTGCATCTATAAATTAAACTAGTTATAAGTACTAACGAGAATTGTTTGCATATCATTGTATCTATATTGGCTTGAATATCTTTCTGAGATAAATAAAAAATTTGTAAGTCTATCATTAACTCACGTCCCCTAGAATTAGATTGCTAATTCTATAGGCAGTTAATTGCTAATTCAGATGTATTTAAGAGCTAAAACTATGGTTTTAGGCCATTTTCTGACAAGTATTTAATTTTCTAATTTGGAATAGTATACTTCCGCTTATAGTAAGATATGAAAATTAGCTGTATAATTTGCGCTTTAGATTAGTGCTACTTACCAGGTTTATTTCATTGATTTAGCAATGGTCAGGAAAAATTAGTATTTAAAAATATTTTGTTTGATCTAAGGTATTTAAGGAAAGTAATAAGCGTATGAAGCAAGTAATTCAAAATTTTAGAACCGGAGAATTATCCCTTGATGAAGTTCCGGCGCCTACTGTTAAATCGGGCGGATTATTGGTAGCCAATGCATTTTCCTTGATTAGTGCTGGAACGGAAAAATCGACAATTAGCATTGCAAATAAGAGTTTAGTTGGGAAAGCGGCTGATCGGCCAGATTTAGTTAAGAAAGTACTAGGTAAGGTCAAAAAAGATGGTTTAGTGGATACCATGAAAATGGTGTTTTCGCGTTTGGACACGCCGGCAGCCCTAGGTTATAGCAGTGCTGGTGTAGTGATAGAGGCGGGACGTAATGCGGATGGTTTTTCAGCTGGTGATCGAGTTGCCTGTGCGGGTCAGAATTACGCTTCTCATGCTGAACATATTTATGTTCCTAAAAATCTTTGCGTAAAAATCCCAGATAATGTGAGTTTTGAGGATGCGTCATATGTAACGTTGGGCTCAATCGCGATGCAAGGTATTCGACAAGCGGAGCCACGCTTGGGTGATATTGTTGCCGTGATTGGTTTAGGTTTATTAGGTCAGCTTACAGTGCAAATGTTAAAGGCAAATGGCTGTGTCGTGATTGCGACGGATGTTGATGAAAGCAAGCTGACATTGGCTAAAGAGTTTGGTGTTGATTATGCAATTCCAGCGAATGAATTTGAAGAAACAGTTGCCGCGGTAACGCATGGCTATGGTGCTGATGAAGTTATAATTACCGCCAGTACTAAATCAGATGGGCCGGTTGAAACCGCTGGTGAGATTTGCCGTAAAAAGGGTAAAGTAATTATTGTTGGTGCGGTTGGTATGAAAATACCAAGAGAAAGTTACTATGTTAAAGAGTTGGAATTAAAGCTTTCGACCTCCTATGGACCAGGACGTTACGACACTGAATACGAAGAAAAGGGCAATGATTATCCCTACGGTTATGTGCGCTGGACCGAAAAACGGAATATGCAGGCATTCTTGCAGTTAATTAGCGAAAAGAAAATTAATGTTACTAAGCTAACCACGCATACCTATGATATTGAGCAAGCAAAGATTCCCTATAAAATGGTTATGGACAACAGCGAACCGTATTTAGGCATATTACTTCGTTATGATGTTTCATCTCAGAAAATAGCTAAACGTTCCATTCAGCTACACGAAGCAAAATCTGCTGAGTCTGTCAATTTGGGCATCATTGGTGGCGGCAGCCATGTGAAAGACATGTTGGTACCCGCACTAAAAAAACAAGCTAATTTAAAAATCAAAGTTGCTTGTACTGGTACGGGTATTAATGCGCGTTCACTGGGGCAAAAAACGGACGCAGAATACTGCACGAGTGACTATAAAGAAGTATTAGCTGATGAGGAAGTCAATTCGGTTCTAATAGGCACCCGCCATAACGCCCATGCGCGGATGGTGATAGATTCGCTTGTAGCCGGAAAACACGTGTTTGTAGAGAAACCATTGTGTATTAGTGAGACTGAGTTAGATGAAATTATCGAGACATACGAGAAAATTTCAAAAAGTGGCATAAGAGTTATTGTAGGTTTTAACCGGCGGTTTTCATCGCACGCGGAAAAAGCGCATGAGTTTTTTGCGAAACGCAATAATCCACTGGTAATGACCTATCGAGTTAATGCCGGTTCAATTGACGCAGACCATTGGATTCAAGATTTAACAGTAGGTGGTGGTAGACTGATAGGCGAAGGTTGTCATTTTATTGATTATATGTCTAAAATCAGCGGCGCATTGCCGGTGTCGGTTAATGCTCAGGCAATTCGTTCGCATTCCTCTAACATTACTAACGATCAGATCATAGTGAATTTGGAATTTGATGATGGATCAATTGGCAGTCTTGTTTATGTGTCGGGAGGAGATTCAGCATTAGCCAAAGAACGCTTTGAAGCACACGGCGATGGTAAGTCTTTAGTAATGGATGATTATTTGACAACTGAAATGTACTCTAACGGAAAAAAAATAGTGCATAAAACCTCAAAACGTGACAAGGGTTTTGAGCAAGAAATGAAAATGTTCGCGGATACTGTCAAAGATTCAGAAGCTTGTACTTTAGGGTTTGAGGCAATTGTAGCGATGACAAAAGCAACTTTGTTTGCTGCGCAAGCATTGCAAGATGGCAAGAAGTATACTTTTTAAGAAATCAGTTCTGAGATTAAAGTCAAATGGAGGCGTTTAAAAAGCTCAAGTGGTATGCAAAGCGTCTCCGTGTTATGTCCGGCAAAGAGCTTGTGCATCGATTTATAGAACACCTGCGTATTATTCAGTTTAATAAAACCTATCAAAAATCTAAAAAACCGAGCAGTTCCCCAAAACTATACAGTAAGGGAAGCTTTAGCTTTTGTACCGCAAGTGAATTTAAGTTGTTTCAATTGCCAATTAATAATGCCAGTTTAGGCGTTACTGTTACTGAACTATTAGAGGGCTATTGGCCCGCATTAGCGTATCGGTGGCAATGGGCGGAAAACGCCGAGTGTTGGCGTCGTGCACCCGACACTCATAAACTTTGGCCTAAAGTATTTTTTAATAAGGTTTCCTATCGAGAAGGTAACCCCATTGGTGATGCCAGACTAGTCTGGGAGCCCGCGCGACTGCAGCAGTTGGTGTGTCTTGCCTTGCAAACGCAAAAGGGTGGTGATGTGGAGTCTGATCTTAAATCTGATTCGGGCAAAGCCTTAGCAATGCTTATTAGTCAATTTGCTGATTGGGTAAAACGTAATCCCGCTCTTGAAGGTGTGCATTATGTTTCTGCGATGGAATGTGCTTTACGAATATTATCGGTTTGTCATACGTTTGATATTGTTAGGTCTAAAATAGGCAAAGACAGCGAGATCTGGCATGACGTATTAACGCTGATTGAGACGCATGCTTCTATGATAGAAAAAAGATTGTCGCTGCATTCGTCGGCGGGAAATCACACCATAGCGGAAGCGGTTGGCTTAATCTATTCGGGTTTGTTATTTCCAGAATTTAAGCGAGCCGCGAAATGGCAGCAAATGGGAGTTGCGATACTAGAGAAAGAAGCACAGAGGCAAATACTGGAAGATGGTTGTGGTATCGAGCAGGCATTTTGCTATCAGCTTTTTATTACTGATTTGATTGGGCTTTCAATCCAGATTCTGGAATTTCACAAATTACCGGTGAGTGAAAAAATTAATAGTGCCTTTAGCCGCAGTAGGGCGTATCTGGCTACTATTTCTAGTGACTCAGATTCAATACCAAAAATGGGTGACAGTGACGATGGTTATGCTTTAATTCCAAATTTGGACGTCAGTTTTAGTCATGACGCTGATATCGAAGACAAAGATTTTATTAAGTTAGCTGACTATACAATTATTGTTAAGCCTAAGATTGGACTATCTCGAATTATATTTGATCATGCGAAATTAGGCATGCCGCCCTCCTATGGTCATGGTCATGCAGACGCTTTGTCAATTAACATGGAGGTTGACGGTTGCCCTTTTTTAATTGATTGCGGTACCGGCTATTATGTGGGTAAACCAAGTTTACGTCGGTATTTTCGCAGTACCCAGGCGCATAATACCATTTGCATTAATGGTCTGGATCAAGCGCTACAAGAAAGCTCGTTTCAGTGGTCAAAGCCGTACACAGTGAAATTATTGCATCGTGCTCGTACAGATGAGAATAAATTGCTAAGCATTGCTAGCCACAACGGTTACCAAAGCCTGGGTGTAAAACATACTCGAGGAATATTGGTTGATGATATGGGTAACGTAATTGTAATCGACGAAATAGAGGGTGGAAGCGCAGTAGAGATTAACATTAATTGGCATTTCCAATCGCAACTGACTGAATTAGCAAGCACCAGTTTTGCTGGAAAACTGTATAATAGCTGGGAAATCAAATCTCAATCTCGGCAAGTTAAAGTGTTTATAAAGGGAATCAATCATTTCCGGGTTTTTAATGCGGATAAAGAGTCCAGTCGAGGGTGGTATTCTCCAGTGTATGGCGAAGTCGTTCCCTGTTATAATTTGAGCGGGGATATTCGTACTGATTTGCCACATACAGTAAAAACAGTCTTTTGTATTGCACCTAAAAGAACAGTGCAGCTGAAGGGCTATGAAGCCAGTATAGCAGAAATAAATACAATTGATGACATGATAGATTTAATAAGTGACAGAGATGATACCAACGAGAATTGAAATTTTAGGTGTACCAATTGATTGCGTAAATATGCAGTCTGCATTGCAGACTATCGAGCATTATTTGGAGCAAAATCAGCCTAAATCGGTCATTGCAGTAAATCCTGAAAAAATTATTAAATGTCATGCCGATAAAAATTTGTTAAAGATTATTCAGCAAGCAGGCATGATCATTCCAGACGGAATAGGAGCAGTCATTGCAGCACGAATGCTTAAGTCAAAAAAGATGCAGCGGGTGCCTGGCTCAGAATTAATGCCGGAGATTTGCGCCTTAGCTGAAAGAAAAGGAAAAAAAGTATTTTTATTTGGCGCCAAGCCTGAAGTTAATATGAAAGCAGTTTCAAATCTTAAACTAAAATATCCAGATCTCAATATAGTTGGCTCTCAAGATGGTTATCTTAGCGAAGAGGAAATGCCTTCTCTAGTCCAAAGAATCAATCAATTAGAAACGGACATTTTATTTATTGCTTTGGGTAGTCCTGCTCAGGAGATTTGGATGTCGAAGTATTTAAATTCACTTAATGTAAAAATTTGTCAGGGCGTCGGTGGTACTTTTGACGTAATTGCGGGTAATGTTAAGCGCGCACCAGCGTTTTTTAGGGCAATATATTTAGAATGGTTTTATCGTTTAGCGTCACAACCTAAGCGATTAGTTAGACAGACCGCTTTGCCTAAATTTGTCTACTTAGTGATAAAACAGAAATTAGGTTTTGGAAACAAACTAAAGGGCAACTCTAAAAATTAGGATATTTGTGCGCTGGCAAGGCGGAGAACTTTTTAAAAGCGCAGTTTACACGCAGTAAATGAGCATTTTAAAAAATTCGACAACGCCGCCAGCGTGCAAATAGACAATTATTAGAGGTGCCCTAAACAAATCTTGTGATAAGAGTAAATAGCGAATGGGGAATTAGATGAATAATGCCGAATTAGAATCGTCATTTTTAAATGCAAGAAATAGATTGATATTACTGATCGTAGCAACAGTAGCGCTAGTTCTATTCATGTATCGAGATGCATTATTGTTTATGCTTGATGATTGGGATTCTCCTGAATTTGGGCATGGCTACTTTATTCCTGCTATATCGTTTTACCTGATTTGGCAAAGGCGCGATGAGTTGGGCGCGTTGGATTTAAAAGGCTCTTGGATTGGAGTAGCAGTCTTAGGCCTAGGCAGTTTAATATTTTTACTAGGGCAGCTTAGCGCAATATATATTATTGTCCAATATGCTTTTTTGATTAGTTTGTATGGTTTAATTATTTCTCTGCTTGGCATGAAAGCATTTAGAATCATGTTAGTACCATTATTATTTCTAGTATTAATGATCCCTTTTCCCGATTTTTTGTATCAAGGACTTTCACAGCAGTTGCAACTAATTTCATCGCAAATTGGGGTTGCCGTTATTCGACTATTTGGAATTAGTGTTTTTCTCGAAGGCAATGTAATCGACTTAGGTACCTATAAATTGCAAGTGGTAGAGGCTTGTAGTGGTTTGAAGTACTTGTTTTCGCTAATTAGCATTGGCTTTATTTGCGCCTATTTGTATAACGACAAGCTGTGGAAGCGGATTTTTATATTTTTGTCGACTATTCCGATTACTATTTTTATGAATAGTTTTCGCATTGGTGTTACTGGAGTATTAGTTGAGCATTGGGGCATTTCGCATGCAGATGGCTTTTTACACGAGTTTGAAGGTTTAGTAATTTTTGGTGTGGCAGTGATTATTTTATTAGCCGAAATGGCTTTATTAGCGAGAATTGGCAAACCGAGAAAGACTCTAAGGGACGTTTTTGCTATTCCGCAAACGGATATTAAAAGTACCGGTGGTTTTAAGAAATTACGAGAGTCAAAGCCATTTATTAGCGTGATTGGAATTACCATTGCAGTTGCAATCACAATGCAATTAATGGAGAACAGGAAAGTTCAAGAATTACCAAGAAAAACTTTTTACAATTTCGCAGATACGATTGGCAAGTGGCAAGGTAAAAAGACAAAATTAAGTGCCAACGTATTAGAATCGTTAAAAGTCGATGACTATATTATGTCTAATTACGTGAGTAAAGAAGGCAAAGCAATAAATTTTTATATTGCTTGGTATAATTCTCAAAAAGCAGGTAAGTCGGCACATTCACCTCGATCTTGTATGCCGGGAGGTGGTTGGCAAATTGCTGGTTTAACAACACGCACCATAGATTTTAAGTCAAATAAAATAAAGCCGATTCAAGTCAATCGTGTAGTCATTAAGCGCGGTGAGTTAACGCAATTAGTATATTATTGGTTTAAACAGCGTAGCCGAATTGTGACAAATGAATATTTAGTAAAATGGTATATTTTCTGGGATTCTTTAGTGTCAAACCGAACCGATGGAGCTTTGATTCGACTGACGACTTTAGTTAAAAAATCAGAAACCATCGAAG
Organism: Gammaproteobacteria bacterium; assembly: GCA_003233075.1. Taxonomy (GTDB): domain Bacteria; phylum Pseudomonadota; class Gammaproteobacteria; order SZUA-21; family SZUA-21; genus SZUA-41. Next base: position 7,068 of record QIKQ01000003.1, on the reverse strand, counting down.
ATGGAGATAAGCGCCTACAAGGATTTGCCGAGAAAGCCTTAGAGTCAATATCAGAGTATGTGCCAAATTAGAATGTATTAATGTAAAAAGGAATTATTTTAAATGGACGTAACAAGAAAAACGAATGGAGATCTTTAGGGTTTAGTTTTATGAAGAAAAAATATAGTAATATTTGCGTTATTGGCTTAGGTTATATTGGTTTGCCTACCGCGTCCTTACTAGGGACTAAGGGATATAAAGTGTTTGGTGTCGATACTCGTCAAAACGTAGTGGACACTATTAATCAAGGTTTAATTCATATAACTGAACCAGATTTAGATGTTTTGGTTAAATCTGCGGTGCAATCAGGAAATTTAAAAGCGGGTCTTGAACCAGTTGAGGCTGATATATTTATAATAGCTGTGCCCACACCTTTGTTAGAAGATAATAAGCCAGATATTAGTTATGTCGAGCAAGCTAGCAAAGCAATTGCGCCCTTTGTTAAACCAGGCAATATAGTTATTCTAGAATCAACTAGTCCAGTCGGGACTACTGAAGAAGTGGTTGCAAAGATTCTAAGAGATTGCGGCCATGATGTTGATAAAGACGTTTTTGTTGCGCATTGCCCAGAACGTGTTTTGCCCGGTCGCATTTTGATTGAGTTAGTACAAAACGATCGTATTGTGGGTGGCATTAATACGGAATCGACAAAAGCTGCAGTTGAGTTTTATGAAACTTTTGTTCAAGGTGAGGTGCTGGCGACTGACGCGAAAACAGCGGAGATGGCGAAATTAACTGAAAATTCATTTCGAGATGTCAATATTGCATTTGCCAATGAGCTTTCATTAATATGTGATAAAGAAGATATTAATGTATTCAAGCTGATTGAACTTGCCAATCGGCATCCTCGGGTTAATATATTACAACCCGGCCCAGGGGTGGGTGGCCACTGTATAGCAGTCGATCCTTGGTTTATTGTTGCTCGCTCTCCTGATTTAGCAAAACTTATTTGTACCGCGCGATTAGTCAATGATTCCAAACCTGGATGGGTCATTAATAAAGTAGTGAGCACGGCAGCACGGTTTAAAAACCCAGTCATTGGATGCTTGGGTTTAGCTTTTAAAGCAGATATTGATGACTTACGTGAGTCTCCTTCATTAGATATTGTGAGGGAATTGAAAAAAAGAAATGTCGGCACGCTTTTGGTTAGTGAACCGAATCTTGAAAGCTCTGACGATTTCGAGCTGGTAAATCATGATGAGGTAATAGCGAAGGCTGACATAATTTTGCTATTAGTTGATCACAAGGAATATAAAAAACTTTCCGCCGCAGATTTAAAAGAAAAAATATTAATTGATATACGCGGCGTTATTTCGTGACAAAAAAAATATTAAGTGTTTTTGGTACAAGACCAGAAGCAATTAAGATGGCACCAGTCGTATTAAAACTTGCCCAAAACGAAAAAATTGAATCAAAAATATGTGTGACTGCTCAACATCGGGAAATGCTGGATTCGGTATTGGACTTATTTCAAATACGTCCGGACTTCGATCTAGACTTAATGTCACCTGGCCAAGATTTATTTGATATTACGACAAAGGTATTGAATGGTGTTGGCGATGTAATAAGGAAAGCTAAGCCCGATGTGGTTTTAGTGCACGGTGATACAACGAGTTGTTTTGCGGCAGCCTTAGCTGCATTCTATTTGGATGTGCCTGTTGGCCATGTCGAAGCAGGTTTGCGCACAGGTAATATGCGAGCTCCTTTCCCTGAAGAAGCAAATCGTTCTTTAGTAGGCCGCTTAGCACAATATCATTTCGCACCAACCAAAACAGCAGAAAAAAGTTTATTAGCTGAAAATGTTTCTCCAGATAAAATATGGGTGACAGGAAACACTGTAATTGATAGTTTATTGATGACTAGAGAAAAACTAGGAATAAAAAAAGATGAATATTGGGAAGATATTTTTGGTTCTTCGCTGTTCGATGCAATTATTAATTCATCAAGAAAATTAATACTGATAACTGGACATCGACGTGAAAATTTTGGCCAGGGATTTATCGACTTATGCACAGCAATTAAGCAATTGGCACTAGCTCATTCAGATTGGGATTTAGTCTATCCAGTTCATTTGAACCCGAACGTTCAACAACCAGTGAAAGACACATTATCGGGAATTAAGAATATTCATCTCATTGAGCCACTGAGTTATGAACCCTTTGTTTGGTTAATGGATCAATCAGACCTTGTATTAACTGACTCGGGTGGAATTCAAGAAGAGGCACCGTCATTGGGTAAACCAGTATTGGTCATGCGCGATGTAACAGAACGCCCTGAAGCGTTGGATGCAGGAACTGTACGATTGGTCGGGACGGACACAAAACAAATTGTAGATAACATTGAGCAAGTATTACTTAATGATAAAATTTATAATTCAATGTCTACAGCGCTTAACCCTTATGGGGACGGCAAAGCAGCGGATCGAATTGTTGATATATTGCTGACCGGAAGCTTTACATAAGATTAAAGTTCATTCGGTGCACATTTAAAATTTAAATCCATATTAGGAACAGAGTAAATCTAGTGAATTTTCTTTATACATTTATATTAGCATTATTTTTGAGTATGTTGCTTATACCTTTGCTTATGCGCGTCGCTGCAAAATATAAATTATATGATAGCCCAGACGATCCTAGAAAAATCCACACGGCTGCCATACCTAGACTAGGTGGGATCGCAATAATTATTGGCTCTTTAATCCCTATTATTATGTGGGCTAGGCCATTTGATGAAACCATTTTAAGCTTTGTGCTTAGTTCTATTATTTTGCTGGGGTTTGGTATTTGGGATGACTTAAAAACTCTAAATTTCAAAACTAAATTTCTAGGGCAGTTACTTGCAATTGCCGTTGTCGTTTTCTATGGAGATATAGTAGTAACAAAAATTCCCTTGTATGAAAGTGAGATGATATCTAATTGGATCGCGTATCCGTTAACCATAGTCTGTTTACTTGCAATTACAAATGCAATTAATTTGGTTGATGGTTTGGATGGTTTGGCTGGAGGCACAAGTTTATTGAGTTTTGGTGTGATCGCTGTTATTGCTTTTTTATCTGAAGGTGACTCGACTATTATAGTAACACTTGCTGTTATGGGAGGCGTACTTGGATTTTTGCGTTTTAATACCCATCCCGCAACTATTTTTATGGGTGATAGTGGCAGTCAATATTTAGGTTTTATTTTAGGATGCCTGGCAATTTTATTAACACAACAAACTAATACTGCGGTTAGTCCGGCGATTGTATTTTTTATTCTTGGATTGCCAATCATTGATACTCTTTCAGTCATGGCACATCGATTTTCGGAAAAAAAATCCTTATTTTCACCTGATAATAATCATTTGCATCATAAATTGCTTGAGACCGGGTTTGATCATTATGAAGCGGTTTTTATTATTTATTTTTTCCAAGCGATTTTTATTTCGATTGCTTACTTAGGGCGCTATGAATCCGATCTAGCATTAGTTTTCTTATATTTGGCTTTTTGTATAACATCCTTAATGTCATTTAAAATATCCTCGAAATGGCATTGGCAAATCCCAAAAACCTTCGGTAATCGAACTCACTATTTACAGCGCAAAATTAAGCATATAAGGTCAAGCTATTTTTTAAATGTGCTGCCAGTTTATATCATTACTGCATCCATAATTTTGTTAGTTATTTTGGCGTTATTTGTTGTTCCATCAATACCCTATTTCCTCGGAGCAAGCGCATTAGTGTTAAGTATTGGTTTAGTATTTCAGCATTTTTTCAAAATTTTGGGCGAAGGATTGTTTGAGCGCATATGTTTCTACTTTCTGGGCATATTCGCAATTTTCGCATTTGAAAGTATTGCGAATGATCAAACATATATCATTGAAATAGTTAACTATTTTATTGTGTTCATTGCAGTAACGGTAGTGATTGGTGTAAAATTAGCAAAATATGGTAATTTTTCAGTTACGCCTTTGGATTTTCTTATCGTTTTTGTCATTATAACGGTACCAAATATAGCAGCAATTTCCGGAGAAGAAGTGGGTGAAATTCATAAGTTTAATTTTGGCGAGTTTGCCGTTAAGATGGTCATTATTTTTTACGGTGTAGAGCTTATTTTTGCCACACTTGCAAAGTCGATTAAATATCTTCGTTTCGCAATTTTAGTGTTAATGGTGACGATTGGCTTATTGAGTTTATAAAATACTGTGGCGATTAAAATTGTCAAATAAATGAATACATATTTTTTAGGTGTAGATCTATATTAGCGACGCTAACTTAGTGATAAATTGTTTTTTATCGCATAGCTATTACGCAGTATCGAATGGTCTACATAGTTTAAGAAATACTTATAAAATAAAATTACTGGGGGAGACCTGATGTACATTAACCGATTAGTCCAATCAATAAGTATAGTATTAGTTTTACTATTTTTAATTGCTTGTGGTGGCGCTGAAGAAAGAAGCGCTAAACATATTAAAAAAGCAAATGATTTTCTTGCGGCAAAAAATTATGCAAAAGCAAAAATTGAAGTAAAAAATGCCATACAAATTCAACCAAAAAATGCAAAAGCTAGGTTGCTACTCGCTACAATTGAGAGTAAGTCGGGTCGAATACGAGCAGCTTTGGCGCAATATAAAGCAGTCCTTAGCCTGGACAAAAAAAATGTAGTTGCGAAAGCTCAAATTGCACGAATTTATGTTCTTGCATTTTCTTCTAATAAATCAAAGAAGCTTCTTGAAGAAGCGAAAAAACTAGTACAAGAAATACTAGCAGTTAATAAGAGTCACACACTTGCGCTTGCCATTAGAGCTAGGATTAATATTTTTAGTGACGATATTAATAGTGCAGAAAAAAATGTCGGTTTAGCGATTCAGAGTGATCCCGAAAATTATTTTGCAGTAGAAACTAAGGTTATTATTCTTGTTCGTCAAAAGAAAATAGCTGAGGTTATTAAGTTTCTTGAAGCTGCAATTAAAAAACAGGCGGATAGCGTTGCTTATTCTGGCTTATTAATTCGGGTCTACCTTCAGCAAAAGAACACCAATGCTGCTATTAATATGCTAAAAAGACTTGTAGAAAAATTTCCTAATAAACCAGCTTATTATGCAGACTTGATTCGTTTGTATTTATTAACTAAACAAAAAGATAAGGCAAATGAGGTCTATAGGCGCTTAGTAAAAATTGAAGATACAAATTCTGAGCTAAAAAGCAAGTATGTCAATTTTTTAATTAAGCTCTATGGAAAGGAAATAGCATTAAAGCAACTTAATGAATTTTTGAGTCAAGATGCAAAGAACAGTGAGCTATTGTTGCAAAAAGCTGTGTTTTTAGCGACACTGAAAAAATACAAAGACGCGACTGTCATTTTTGAAGCCTTAATTTCAGACAATACAAGTAATCCTATTGGCGTTAAAGCTAGAATTGGATACGCCAAACTATTACTATCCCAAAATAAGTTGAAAGAGGCAAAAAAATTAATTGCTAAAGTGTTAGATAAAAATAAAAATGAGTCTGAGGCTCAATTTTTGAAAGCTCACTTATCAATGCGAGACGGCGACTATAATACAGCCATCTCAAATTATCAGTCAATTTTGGGTCGCGCACCAAACTCAGCTAGAATTCGTAAATATTTGGCAGTCGCGTTTTCCTTAAATAAAAATGATGCTTTGGCAAAAGAAACACTAAGAAAAGTGCTTAAGAAAAACCCAAAAGATTTGCAAGCAGTAACTCTTCTTGCGCGTTTATACATAAAAGACAAGAATTACGACTCAGCTAAAGAGCAATTTGAGGCTGTATTAAAACTTTCTCCTAAACATTATATTGCTCTTCGTTCATTGTTTGAGATTCAAGCGAGAAATAAGGATATTGAAGCAGCGACACGGACTGCCAATAAATTAATTGCCTATTATCCAAAAAGTGGAATTGGCGAGTATTTTTATGGCCTTATTTTGCAGTCACAAAAGAAAACAAGTGAGGCACTACAGCAATTTGAAATAGCTCACAATAAAGAGCCTAAATCATTTAAACCAGTAGCCGCTCTTGCAGCTTTATACGTACAGCAGGGCAAAATAAATATTGCAATCGATCGGGTTAATAAGGTGATTGCAAAAAATCCAGGTAATGTCGCTGCCATTACGCTGCTCGGCAAATTATATATTAAAAATAAAGAAACGCTCAAAGCTGAGGAAACTTTAAAAAAATCTATTAAAACTAATCCCAAACGCAGTTCGCCGTATTATAATTTAAGCAGTTACTATATTGCTTTCAAGCATACGGACAAAGCTATTGCTACTTTAAAAGAAGGAATTAAATTATCGAATAAAAGCGCAGGATTAAAATTTATGCTTGCGACCATTTATCATCGAGAAAATAAACATACAGAGGCAATAAAATACTACGAAGAATTATTAGTGATTAACCCAAAACAAATGGCAGTTACTAATAATCTCGCATTATTGTTATCGAATGATAAATCTAAAATCGATAGAGCGTTAAAACTGGTGGCTAAATTAGAAGAGACTAAAAATCCCTATTTATTGGATACTGTTGGTTGGGTCAAATATAAGGCAGGTCAGTTAGATAAAGCGATATTGATTTTAGAGCAGGCCGCAAAGAAATTACCTAAGGTAGGAGAAGTTAACTATCATTTGGGAATGGCCTATTATAAAAAGAAAAATATTTCGCAGGCTAAAAAATATTTAGAGTTAGCCGTCAATTCTAAGCAGCAATTTAATGGCATAGAAGAAGCAAAAACTACTTTGGCGAAATTATCTAACTAGTTAAACTACATTTCTAATAGCGTATTCAGGCCATCAACGGTTGTCCCGTTTGTGCTATTAGAATTCATAAGGAGTCTCTGATTAATTCAGTGACGAATTGTTCAGAGCTTCCATAAGATTACTTCCGGCCAATGTTGGCTTAAGGGCAAAGAGTCTTGGTAATAGTTTTTTTGCTTTTAGGCAACCTCTAGCCCGCATTTCTCACAGCCCGTCTACTGCGACGGCCCAATTGCATACTATGACTCGTTTTCACTCGGTCCAAGCGCTCGACATAGT
>QIKQ01000319.1 GCA_003233075.1 Gammaproteobacteria bacterium | reverse complement strand
AACAAAAAATTAGTGAAGCCGCATTCTATCAACAAGACAAAGACACAATCGCAAAAACGCTTGCTGAACTTGAATCACAGCGAGAAACTCTGCAGAAGACTTATAAAAGGTGGGAACAATTAGATTCTTGAAAGTCACCTTTGAACGAAAAACCAGTTCCTAAAGGAAACCTTAAGATTTTTATATTGCGGCATCACTATCTGCCATTTGAATAAGATGAAAAAATATTAAAAGTAGCCTTGTAATATTTTGATGGTCTTGTTTGGGTTGTCTTATGACATGATTGCCATTTAATTCACTGACTTATTAGAATGTTCAATAGTTGACATAAGCCTCAAATCACTTACCTATAAAATATTGAGTACTGTCACTCTAAGACTTAGGTTTACGATTAAACTTTAGCATATTAGGGCATTGCTTGATGTTACCTCTTATCCAAGAATTTATTGAAGGAGACAAATTTGCAACAATTCGTTTTGCTCCATAAGTAGTCACTTTCGATTGTTTATTTGCAATCCGATTAACATCGACTACCAGAAGGTAATAGCCAGGTGCTGGACCTTTTGGCCAACCAAATGAAGGTTTTGTCACATCATTTCCATAATTTAACTGTAATGATAATTCCAACTTATTCTTGGTGACACTGACAATGGGATGAAAATTAAGATTTAAAAAATCAAATTGGCCACCAACAAAACTTCTCTTACTTATCGATACCGCGAAACATTTTTTTGCCTGTTTTTTTACATCCCTTACTATCAAGGGGAATTGACGCTTAACAAAATAGCTATCGACAGAGACACTTTTGTATTTCTTTGAAGAATCGCGAAGTTCTTGCATATTTTGCGGTACCTTAACATTCGACATACCACAGGAAATCAGTAAGCATTGCAGAAGTATTAAGCTGACAAAACTAATTTTCATTTAACAGTATCCCTTTAAAGCTTATAGTTATTCCAGAAATTGAGAGGGTATCACTATAATTAGTTTAAGGTCAATATTATCGTTGAATTGAGTAATAGGAAGCATATATAGACTGGTTAGTATTTGAATATGTGCATTGAATGGAGTATTAGTTTTTAAGCACAAGCTAACTCAAATATTATTTCGAAAGGTGCCGTAACTCTCATCCCATAAACTTTTTACAATTCAAAAATGATTGTCAGCTTCAGGGGATAAAATTTAAATGAAAGCTGACAGGTAAAACAGATTTGATATTCCGCTTCGTCGACTGCAGACCCTAGCTTGAGCGCAAGCAGCATAAAAAATTAATGAGACAACTTAAGCTCCTAATCAAGCAAATCACAAACAATCTTAAACAATCGATCAGTGGCGCCACGATTTTCTTCGACCAGTTTTTTTCCTGCCTCGCCAACATTGTGTCGTAAATTTGCGTCTTGTAAATATCTTAATACCTCACTTGCTAGCTCATCAGTATCACTTACTTCTACCGCGGCGCCTACATCAAACATCATTTTGCTGATTTCGGCAAAATTATAAGTATAAGGACCCGTTATCACTGGCACGCCTAAGGCAGCAGGTTCTAGCATATTTTGACCGCCGTGCTTAACCAAACTACCACCAACAAACGCCACATCAGAAATCGCAATTAACAAACTTAACTCACCTAAAGTATCACCCACATAAACCGATACTTCTTCGTCAACCATTTCGTTTTTACTTCGACGGGCAAACTCCAAACGGTATCTTTTGCACAGGTTAAGCACCCGAATCGATTTATCTGGATGTCTTGGCACTAGTATTAGCACTGTGTTAGGCACTGTCTCCAGCACAATTAGAAATGCATTAATAATAGATTCTTCTTCCCCATCGTGCGTGCTTGCAGCAATCCATACTGGACGATGATGGGTTAATTGTCGTCGCAAGACTTGCGAATGTTCATATAAGCTTGCTGGCAATCTCATATCAAATTTTATGCTGCCTGTAACACTGATTATCGCCTTGCCATCGCTTAATTGATAAAACCGCTGCGCATCTGCTTCTGTTTGAGCTGCGATCACAGTTGCGTGACATAGTAGTTCAGAAATTAGCCCCTTTACCTTCTTATATTTTTCAGCCGATGATTTAGATAAACGTGCATTTGCTACAACAATTGGAATTCCTTGATCATGGCATTGCCTAAATAAATTTGGCCATAACTCAGTTTCCATAATTATTGCAATTAGCGGGTCGATAGTAAGCAAAAATCGCTTTACAGCACCTGGCAAATCAAACGGCAAATAAAAATGACTTACTTTATTGCCAAACAAGTCTTGTACTCGTTGCGCGCCTGTCGGTGTAGTGGTCGTAATGACTATGGGGTTATCAGGATATTGCTTGTGTAAAACATTAATTAATGGCACGGCCGCTTGTACTTCACCCACCGAGACAGCATGAACCCAAATCGCTTCCTCAGGCTCGGAAAATAGGCTATACAAACCGAAGCGTTCTCGTATTCTCTCGCGATAAGCTGGTAAATTTAAGCTGCGCCAATACAAACGCCATACCATAAACGGCACTAAGAGATATAAAATTATGGTATAAAATAAGCGCAATTTAATTCCTGAAAATTAAGTTAATATGAAAATTAGGACGCAATAGCCAAGGTTTTTTTAACATTGAAACGGCTATACTGATTAACTATTCATCTGATTCACTATTCGCCGCATCTAGTTTTAGAGCTTGAATGTCTTTAATCATCTTTGTTGTCGATTTTCCATCAACAAAACCTAAACTAACTACTTGCCCGCCATTGCTGCTTACACAATCCCCACCTGCAATTTCTTCAACTTTGTAATCACCACCTTTAACTAAAACATCTGGCAAAATCTCGCAGATTAAGTCCCTGGGTGTTTCTGCATTAAATGAAATAACCCAGTCAGTTAATTTTAATGCAGCCAACATTTCCATACGATCTTCTAAATCGTTAATTGGTCGCCCACTGCCTTTTAATTTTTTCACTGATTCATTTGAATTAACAGCAACTATTAACTTAGACCCTAAAGTTGCCGCTATTTCTAAATAGCGTATATGACCAGTATGCAGTACATCAAAGCAACCATTGGTCATTACGATGCGTTCACCTTTATGTTTCGCTTTTTTTACTTGTTCAATCAAACCCTGCTTATTTAATATTTTTTGAGTGCTTTCTTGTTTTTCAGTAAGCGCGCTTTCTATCTCTGCTACACTCACTGTTGCAGTACCTAGTTTTGCAACCACCACTCCAGCTGCCGTATTAGAACAGCGTAAAGCATCATTTTTATTTGCCCCTGCCGCTAAACTTGCTGCTAATACCGCAATAACAGTATCGCCTGCCCCAGTAACATCATAGACTTCTTTTGCATGAGTCGGCAAGCTATCAACCACTGAGTCCTTGCTCACTAGCAACATTCCTTTGCTGCTTCGAGTAATTAGTATTGATTTTAATTTTAACTCTTCAATTAATTTATGAGCCTTGCTCACTATTTCTTCCGAACTATCACACGCACCAACAACTGCTTCAAATTCTGGTAAATTAGGCGTAATCATAGTTGCGCCAGAATAAATACTGAAATTTTCACCTTTAGGGTCAACGAGAACATCAATGTTGGCTTTTTTAGTCTTGCCAATCAGATCGGCGCAATTGGAGAGTGTGCCTTTGCCATAGTCAGATAAAATAACGAAATTAGATTTTGCGAGTAATTCATCAAAAAGTGTCGCAATCGAATCTTCATTATCGCTATTAAATCCTGTTTCAAAATCCAGTCGCATTAACTGCTGATTCTTACTTAATACTCTTAGCTTGTTAATCGTAGGATGATCGTTTACTCGAATAAAATGACAGCTCACATTTCGCTTACTTAAATAATCTTCCAACTGATTAGCAGCTTCATCATCTCCAGTAAGACCAATTAGGTCGACCTGCGCACCTAAGCTGGAAAGATTGAGCGCCACATTTCCTGCGCCTCCAGGCCGGTCTTCTTTTTTCTGAACATGGACTACGGGGACAGGAGCTTCCGGGGAGATCCTCGACGTTGACCCGAACCAATAACTATCAAGCATCACGTCGCCAACGACCAATATTCTCGCTTGACTAAAATTTGGAATTTTCACTTATTCTAAACCTATACCTATCATAAAAATATTTATTATATAACAGAGGCCCCTAAAGAGACGAGGTTTTATCATTTTCTGCCTTAGTGCGGATCTATAAATGTTTCCTTAAGCACTAAGCTAGCTTCTAGTATACTATCAATTGTAAACCCATAATATAACTAGTATACTGCTAGATAAGAATACGCAACGGCCCTGGGTTTGACAAGCGGGCAGCTGGGTTTGACATGCGGCTCTTAGTTACTGGGCTGTGGCAATAAGAAGTAGTTTAGTAGTTTAAAGCTTTCATGACAATGAAAGGTGTAATTAGTCGGAATCACAGCTTTCTTCAGTAGGCCAATCGATAAAAGATTTTAGACAATATAAGTCAAGCCAATGCCAGCAACTCACACCACAGCCTACTCTCGATTTTTGACTCCGAGATATTGGTTAAATTGGATTGTATACCTTATCTTGTGGCTAATAACTCGTCTTCCATTTTCAGCAACAATCAGTATTGGTCGTCTATTTGGTCGAGTTTTATATTGGCTTCCTAGCTCAGCCAAAAAAGTAGCCTACGCAAATATCAAGCAATGCTTTCCTGAATTATCTATACTCGAACAAAAAAAATTAGTAAAAAAACATTTTGAATCACTAGGCATGGGAATCATTGAAATGTTTCTATGCTGGTGGAGCAAAGATAAATTTAAAAATCGAATTAGCTGGCATGGTATAGATAATTTAATCAATGCACAGCAAAATAAAAAATCAATAATTTTGCTTACTTGCCATTTTACAACATTAGAAATTGGCGGCACACTCATCAATAATCATCTGCCTGTCGCTGCTATGTATCGAGAACAAAGTAATTTGTTTTTTAATGAAATAATGAATCGATCCAGAACTAAAAACCTAGATCGAATAATTGATCGTAACAACATTCGAGATTTGTGCCGATATTTAAAAAATAGGGGTATAGTCTGGTACGCTCCTGATCAAAATTACAATGGCAAGCAATCCGTCTACGCTGATTTTTTTGGTTTGCCCGCGGCAACGACGAGCGCAACATCACGCCTAGCTCAAATGACAAATGCGATAATCATTCCATTCTATCAAATAAGAAACAAGGACAACAAAGGCTACACCATCTATATCGATGAACCATTAAAAAATATACCAAGCGGCGATCTACAACTTGATACAGAAATTATAAACAAAACAATTGAAAATATAGTTCGAAAAGCGCCAGAACAATATTTATGGTCGCACAGACGATTTAAAAACCTACCCAAGCATATTAACCCAATCTACTCATGAAAAAATACCAAAATTTAGATTTGCCTGCCGACCCAAGCATTAAAAATATTCTAATAATTAAATGGAGCTCAATGGGTGATTTGGTATTAGCAAGCGCTGTAATTGAAGATATATGCTCTGCATTTCCAAATGCAAGCTTTGATCTCAATATCGCACCCAATTTCCAACAACTCTACAGTGAAGACCCTCGATTCAATAAACTAATTTGCATCGACATCCGTAAAAAAGGCCAACAAATAAAACACATTCGGCAATGGCTGAAGATATTTAAGGAAAAAAAATACGATTTAGTAATCGATTTGCAATCAAACGACCGGTCTCGCATGTTAATGTTCTTATTGCTTTTAAGCGGCAGGGCACCAAAATACAGAATCGGCAACAATTCAGTATTTCCCTATACAATTCGACCAAAGGTCAAACACAAATATGCCTTAGATATATATCAAGAAACAATCAGAACTGCCGGAATACCAGTGAAAACCTCGTCGCCTGTTCTACATATTCCACAAACAAATAAAGATAACGCCGCAAAATTGCAAACAAGGTATAAATTAGAAAAAGGCGCTTATGCAATATTATTCCCGGGATGCCAAGCCGCAGGGCATCTAAGACGTTGGGGCGCAAATAACTATATAGCTTTAGCAAATAAAATGTTACTCGCTGGAATAAAAAATGTCGTACTTATTGGCGGTGCTGACGAAGCTGATGAATGCGAATCTATAACTAAGGCTTGTGACAATAGGGTCATAAACTTATGTGGACAAACAAAAGTTTTAGATATAGTACCTCTGTGCCGCGATGCCAAAATCTGCGTATCAAACGACACTGGAACGGCTCATATTGCTGCTGCCACCAAAACGCAACTAATTGTACTTTTCGGCCCAAGCAACCCAGAAAAACACAGACCGCCTGGAGAGCATGTAATTACAATGCAAGCCAGCCATGAGCAATTAGACTGTCTAAATTGTTATTTAAAAGAATGCAGTCATAAATCTTGTATGAAGTTACTAACACCTGAAATGGTATTTAGCAATATTACGCTCTAAGCATTTATATTATCTGGCGAATAAACAAAGGAAGTATTTTTACAATTTGATAAAAGAAAAATATTTATATTACTATTTTTAGTAACTTAAACTACTTACAGTAGAACTCAGGTGCGACTCGAGCTGACACGGGTTTTGCTCTGTAAAACGCGTGACGATAGGGCGTCACCTGCAGCGATTTTCTAGCTTGGATTCTTGAAATGTATCATGCATTTTTAGTTACTTTAAATTCTCGATAACTGCTAACAGCTATTATTAATAAAATCCAAGAAAAAGTAGACCAATAATTGCCATATAAGGCCATATGCGTATTAATTGGATTATAGGCAACAAGCGCGGCTATTAACCAAGGTATTGGTTTATAATATTTTTCACGTATACAGCGAATCATTATATGAAATAGTAAATAAAGCAGTATTCCAAAGCCCAGCAAACCTATCCCACCCGTTTCAGAAAATACTTCAAGTCCTGATTGATGAGGATGCGCGATTGGATAGCCATACTCACCGGACTCCACCTTCTTCTGCCAGGGATCCCGCTCACCCCGATAATCTTTATAAGCATATCTAAAACCACGAGGTCCAACACCATTAATCCAATGAGCGCTTCCCATGTTATAAGCCGTAATCCAAGCGGCTAGCCGATCACCTGACGCCGCTTCAAATTTGTCATAATCAAAAGCAAATACTCTTGCTGTACTGTCAATATAATTTTTGGTGTTCGGCATCTGATAAGCTATTACAAATACCAAAGCTAAACCGACTAAACTAAAACCAACTAATTTGAGAGTGCGTTTAAATCCAATAAAATGCACCATATAAATCGAATAAGATAATAATGAAAACGACAACATAATCCAAGATGTTCGGTTAGCAGCAATAATTATCACAGCAATAATTAGAACCGGTGCGATAAATACCCATTTAGATCGAACATAGTTAAGCCTAGTCCACTCAAATACTAAAGGAGATAAGCAAGCGAGTATTAAACCGATTACTTGCCTTGGAGAAAACATTCCAGTTAAACGATTATCATAATCGAAACCTACTAAATTACGACCAAATATAAGTTGAATGAGAGCATCACCAACCCAAAACAAAGCCAAATAACACACCGCTTTTTGTAAGCGATCCATTTTTTTAATATCGTAACCAACATAAACGACATAAAGTCCAACAAACAATAGACCTAGATGGGCAGAAACTTTTTTTAGTGAATGATCAAATTCGACAGCATCTGTCAGCGACAATGCCATGGGAATCCAAATAGAACAAAATAATATTATTAAATAACGATAACTTGGGTTATTAATGAATACATAACGATAACGAAAAAATAAATAAGTCCCAGCAATCGCCATATAAACCATTGCCACATTAAAAGCTGCCTTGGTTGTCAATAATACAAATACGGAAAAAATAACTAACCAGGAGCTATTTTCCTTTAGGCGATCCGGCCATGATTGAGCTAGCGCAATTTTTTTTTCAGTATTTTCCATGACATCCTAAGTAATAAGTTCGCTATAGGTTAAAAGCGTTAACTCGAGCATATTCTTCAAAGTATATTGCGTGTTGACTGCAATCGTTGGTTTTTGCTCATACCATTTTTCAATCAGGCTTACGACAGAAAGTATATCATGTTTTTCTACATTTCCTTCGGGCAATAAATTGTTTAATTGCTCAGCAACACCGCCATGATTGTATCCAATCACCGGTATTCCCAAACTTAAGGCCTCAATACTAGTGCGGCCAAACGCCTCTGGTTGTAGCGATAGAGACAACACCACATTGCTCACTGCCATAATTTGTTTTAAATCAGTTCGGTGAGCAATAAAACTTACACTTGACAACAGATCAAGCTTATCTCTTAATAATTTTAACTCTTGCAGATAATGTTGCTTGCCCTTATCCGCGTCGCCAACAATAATGCCATGAATTGGCAAGTTCAATAGCTTAAGCTTGGCCATTATTTCGAAAAAATGCTCGTGACCTTTGCGTCGAGAAATTCTTCCAGGAAGACAAAGTACAAATTTGTTTCTTAATTCCGGAAAATCTTGCTGCCATTTTGCCAACCAAGCAGGCTCTGCAATATAGTCTGGCTGGTATTCATTAATGTCCACGCCTCGACAAATAACCCGCACTTTACTTTCATCGAGATAAGGGTAATTAGTCAAAATATATTTTTTAATCATTTCCGAAATCGCTATTACTCTTTCACCTTTTAACATCACCGCGCTGTATCGACTCACACTGTTCGCGCCATGCACTGTTGTTACTAATTTTGGTCTAGTTCGGATATTCATTTTTCGCCAAGCTAAATATCCAATCCAGGCGGGCAAGCGAGAACGCAAATGTAATATATCAGGTTGAACTTCTATAAGTAATTTACGCAGTTTTCTAACCCAAAGTAATGTGGCTAATCGTTTTGCACCAACATCCCAGCAATAGTGTTCACTGCCCTCAGACTCTAATTGCTCTAACATTCTACCGCCTGAAGATATCACTATGGATCGATGACCTAGCTCAGATAGATATCGGCCTACTTCCAAAGTACCACGCTCTACTCCACCGCCATCAAGCTCGGGTAACATTTGCACTACTGTGATTTTTTTATTAAGTGGGGCCAATAATGTTACTCTTTATTTATTTGACTTGTAATCAGTACGTGCTTAAAGGATATGCATCTGTTCGTCTGGTTTTTCATTACCGCCTTACTAAACCTTAATACAGACTAACTAATAATTTTATCGTTGTGTGGTGTGCGTGAAGACAAGCCATGCCTCACTGCTGTCCCACAGTTTGAGTTGTGAACAATGTAATTAAGATTAACCGAATTATCTAAATTCACATGACCCTAATTTCAATTTAAATAGATCGTAATTTGACTCACTTTCATGGAGACAAGGCATGCCTTGTCTCTACGGATAATTTCTCCCCATATTCGCCGACCTGGGGATGTCAACAAATTGATAGCATCGCCTTCCAGGCATGGGGTAGCGCCCAGTTATGAGAGCGCATGTTCGCTTATACTTTTACTGAACTTACTGATCATCCAACAAAATGAATTCTGCGCCACAATATGGACATTTCGCCTTACCTGATTCTTCGATTGGCAAATATACACGAGGGTGAGAATTCCATAAGCTCATATTAGGCATTGGGCAATGTAATGGTAAATCAGCACTGCTAACCTGATACTTACTTACCGCATTTGGCTCCATAGGAGGCATAGTAATTTTATCTGGCATTTGCTTCTCCATTAAGTAATCCTATTTAAGCTGCGCACATCTCTCAAATATTTTTTGTGCATAAAAATTTTCCTGTTTGATTTGTGGAAGCTCTGAATTAAGCAGAGACCCCCTTATACATAACTAAGCCATTCCGAATATTGTTTGCGGCGACCATGTACTTGGTCGAAAAAAGTAGTTTGTAATTTTTCAGTGATGGGTCCGCGACTACCCGAACCTATCGCTCTATTGTCTAATTCACGAATTGGTGTCACTTCGGCCGCCGTACCGGTAAAAAACGCTTCATCCGCTATGTACACTTCATCGCGAGTTATGCGCTTTTCTATCACCGATAATCCTTCGTCATGCGCGAACTGAATTACTGTCGCACGAGTAATTCCGTCTAAGGCTGATGTTAAGTCTGGTGTATATAAGATCCCATCTCGAACGATAAAAATATTTTCACCGCTACCTTCCATGACATAACCTTCAGTATCAAGCAATAAGGCTTCATCGTAACCATCGTTTAAGGCATCTTGCAATGCCATCATTGAATTAATGTAATGACCATTGGCTTTCGCTCTACACATAGAAACATTCACATGGTGACGCGAAAACGACGAAGTTCGAATTCGAATGCCTTTCTCCATCCCTTCCTTTCCTAAATAGGCCCCCCACTGCCAAGCCGCAACGATGGTATGCACTTCTAAATTATCAGCACGCAAGCCCATACCTTCAGCGCCATAAAAACACATAGGTCGAATATAGGCTGAATTAAGATTATTCTCTCGTACAGACTTTATTATCGCTTCATTAATTTCTGCTTCGGAATGACGAATCTTCATACCCATAATATGAGCTGAACGAAATAAGCGTTTCGTGTGTTCTTCTAGTCGAAATATAGCAGCACCTTTGTCTGTTTGGTAAGCTCGCACACCTTCAAATACACCCATACCGTAATGAAGAGTGTGTGTTAAAACATGCACTTTAGCGTCTTTCCATGGCAGCATTTCGCCATCAAACCAAATGACACCGTCTCGGTCAGCCATCGACATACGTAAAAACTCCTATTTCATAATATTTAGTAACTAGCCTACATATTTCACAAATATGGAATAAGCCGGATAGCAAAGCTTCGATTTCTAGATTTCTAGATTTCTAGATTTCTAGATTTCACCCATATTCTAAATTCAGTCTTATCATTTTATCAGATTTTGAACGATTTAATATTAGTGATTCTATTCGCTGTCAGTAATTTTTCACTTTAAGTTATCTATATTAGTTATCTCTCTATAAGTTTAATGAACTACCCCGCAGCATGCGGGCACTACCCATTGGGGGTTTCCAAAGGGGGAGAATGGAGTTATCCCCCCCATGCAAATTGGGGTCGCCCGTGCGAATTCACTTCGCGCGGAGCGAAATCTATTAGGCTTAACTACCCCGTCCGCTTGCGGCGGGATAGTTTATTACAATCTTAGCTCTCATTTTGCGAGCTATCTACTAATCAAATATGCCATTTTCAATCCAAATCTCCCATAAATGACTTACTCCTCGCCGATAAACCATAAATTGAGACGAATCAGTAATCGCCGCTTTATCTTGCAAAGTAAGCCTATGCACCATTGCTCGATAAGAACGATAAGCATGAATGAGTAAGTCGGCTTTACTTTCGTTTATTATTCCTAATTGTAACAAGGCATCAATTTGCCTACCGTTATCAGTAAATTGAATCAAATTCGGATAAAGATGAGCAAATCGCAGTACGCAATATTGGACAATAAATTCAATGTCAGCAATTCCCCCTGGGTCTTGTTTTAAATTAAATCTTGTCTCATCTCTTAGTGTTCGATCTAACTTGCTCAAGTCTTGCTGTGTATTCATTTTTGCGCGCATATCACAAACTTTTTTCCGCAATGCCACTGGATCTCTTGCTTGGCATAAAATTTCATGTCGAATTTGACTAAATTTTTCGCCTACTTGTGCATCGCCAGCGACGGGACGCGCCCTAACCAGCGCTTGATGCTCCCATGTCCAAGCATGCTTCTTTTGATAATCAGAAAACGCAGAAATATCACTCACCAGTAATCCGGATGCACCATTTGGACGTAAGCGAATATCAATTTCATACAAACTGCCTGCGGAGGTTGCCGTCGTCAAAATATGTATTATTCTCTGCGCTAAGCGAACATAAAATACTTTATTATCTATTACCTTTGGCCCATCTGTGGCGCCTCGCGCTGCATCATTGTCAGTTAAAAAAATAATGTCTAGATCTGAGCCGTAACCAAGCTCTAGACCACCTAATTTCCCGTAAGCGACCACTGCAAAACCGGATTGACTCACTTCTGTTTTAGAACCTGCAATGTTAGGACGGCCATATCGAGAAGTCATTTGATACCAGGCAATATTAAAAACGGCCTGCAATACCGTCTCCGCTATATCGGTTAGGTAGTCACTCACTTGCATAAGAGGTACTGCTTCAACGACGTCAGCTGCAGCCACTCGAAGCACGTGGGAATGTTTAAAATGTCGAAATACATCCATTTGCAGCTCAAGATCATCCATGTCTATATTACCAAGTCGATGTTTCAAGTCGTCTAACAAAAGTGTTTTGTTAACAGGCACATAGAGCGTTCTTGGATCTAATAATTCATCCAATAATATTGGGTGTAACGTAAGATAAGAACTAATCCACGAGCTCACTGATAATAAGCTCACAAGAGGTAACAAAACTTGCTGCTTTTCCACTAACAGGGCAATATAGGCGGAACGGCCGAGAATAGCTTCGATTAAGTTTAAAAGCCGCATAAAACAAACGTCAGCAGTATCGATATCGCGCATGAGTCTTAATAAAATAGGCATTAGTTTATCGAGACGCTTATGCGTCCGAGCTGAAGTTGAGTTAAATGAGCGACTATTCTTGAAGCTTTCTATTAATTTAAGACCAGCCAATGGATTGTTAAAGCCAAGTGACTCGAGCTCATAAACCGCTTCCACTTCAATCGCTTCACCTAGCCACACAGCCAATAAATTATCGAGATCGTGGCTAGTCTGGCTTGATTCAACTTCTTGAGGCGCAAAAACTTGTTCAAATTGCTCATGTACTTTTTTTCGATAATCTTCAATTTCCAATAAAAAAGCTTGCCAATTAGGCGTCGCCATAGCAAATGCCAATCGCGCTTGTTGTACCTGATCACTTGGCAATTCATGCACCTGCTGCTCATCAATGGCTTGCAATAAATTCTCGCTACGCCGCAGATATGAATAGGCCGCCAATAATTCCATTACCGAATCTTCGCTCATAAATTGATATTCATTTAAACTATTCAGAGTGCTAATCAAACTCGTGGTCTGCAAAGCCTGATTACGTCCACCACGAATAATCTGAAACGCCTGGCCAATAAACTCAATTTCTCTAATACCGCCAGCGCCAATCTTAATATTATTTTCGATTCCCTTTTTCTTGACTTGACGCTTAATCATAGATTTCATTTCCCTTAATGAATCAAATGCGTCAAAGTCTAAATAGCGACGATAAACAAATGGCTGGATCATTTTTAAGAAACGTTGGCCCGCCTCTTTATCACCTGCAATAATACGCGCTTTAATTAAGGCATAACGCTCCCAATCACGCCCCTGATACTGATAATAGTTTTCAAGCGATTGGAATGGCATGACCAGGACGCCGCTATTGCCATGTGGTCGAAGTCGCATATCAACCCGAAATAAAAAACCTTCGCTATTCGTGCTGCTCAATAACTGTATTAATTTTTGACCAAAACGTCGAAAATATTCTTCATACGTTATCGCCTTATTTTTTGTAACAAATTTGCCCGAACTTTCATAACAAAAAATAAGATCAACATCTGAGGAAAAATTCAGTTCTCGACCGCCCAATTTACCAAGCGCTACAACGACTAAATTTTGCTCTCGACCCTCAGCACTTAAGGGAATGCCATAACTCTGGTTGAATTGTGCAGTCACATATTGAGTGAGGACCTCTATGCAAGCTTCTGCATAAGCGGACAATTCATTCAGCGTCTCATTCAAATCGGCGAGACCACATATATCTCGCCAGGCTATTCGAATCCAAGCCTGTTTACGTGCATAACATAGCGCTTGCAACATCGCTTGCTCATTCGCGGTACCGCTCACTTTATTTTGAATTTGTTGGTGAATTTCACTAACTGAAAGTGCCCGGTCCATCGCACCCGAAATCAATAAATCCATTATTTTTAGCGGGTCTATCACCAAACTTTTAGCAATGAATTCACTGCAAGCAAAAACCCGGACAAGTTCGGCTAGGCGCTCATTTGGGAATTCGATTGAACACTTTCCACAACTCTCAAAAAATGCGGTTAAACGAATGCTAAGTTGATCCTGTAAAATCTCGGGCACAGTCAACAGCTCATTTTGCCAATGCGGTTTTTGCATAAGATTATTATCTGCCATAAGGTCTATTTTTGTGCTTATTTTCGTTCTGTATTTCTCGATTATAGTGAATCTATCATGTTTCTGATTTAAGCAAGCCCTGATTAATCCAGGGGTTCCTTAAATAGTAATACCTACCTATAAGTCTCTCATACTGCCTCAAGAGAGCCCGGTTTCTGCCGAAATATTAGAGTGTAGGCAAGAAAATCGAAATCCACATTCATATCTTAAGAGTACTATTGATGGAATTTAAAAACTATTTAAAATTTATGGTCATGAAAGAAGCGTCTGATATATTCTTAACCACTGGCGCACCACCTAGCGCAAAAATACATGGCATTATGAAACCCATCGAAAAAGCGACATTATCTGCAAATCAGGTAAAAGAAATAGCATATAACATCATGGATGAAGAACAAATTGCGGATTTTAAAAAAAAACCCGAAATGAATCTGGCCTTGTCTGAACCGGGTGTAGGTCGCTTCCGAGTTAATATTTTCAAACAACGAAATCAAGTCGGCATGGTTATTCGACACATTAAAACCGATATTCCAGACATGCAGACTCTCGGTATGCCACAGATTCTTTCGAAAATTGTCATGTCAAAACGCGGCCTAGTCTTATTTGTAGGTGCAACTGGCTCAGGCAAATCAACTTCCTTGGCAAGTTTAATTGATTTTCGAAATACACACTCTTCAGGACACATAATCACCATCGAAGACCCAATTGAATTTGTTCACAACCATAAAAAATCGATAATTAATCAGCGTGAAGTGGGAGTCGACACTGACAGTTATCAAGACGCCCTTAAAAATACGTTACGCCAAGCGCCCGATGTCATACTCATAGGTGAGATTCGAGATCGTGAAACCATGGAGCACGCTATCGCCTTCGCCGAAACCGGCCATCTTTGTATATCCACCTTACATGCGAATAATGCCAACCAGGCATTAGATCGAATAATTAACTTTTTTCCTGATGACAGACGCAATCAACTATTATTAGACCTGTCTTTGAATTTACGTTCCTTTATTTCTCAGCGCTTAATCCCATCAGTCGATGGTCGTCGCGCAGCCGCTTTCGAAATACTACTGGGAACACCGCTCGTTTGCGAAATGATTAAACGAGGCGAAGTCGGCGAAATCAAAGACCTAATGAATAAATCCGAAAACCTCGGTATGTGCACCTTTGATGGAGCACTGTTTAAATTGTTTCAACAAGGCCGTGTGACTGAAGAAGAAGCACTGCGAAACGCGGATTCAGCAAATAACTTGCGATTACGCATTAGCCTAAGTCGGGGTGATGCGGCGGCCATTGCAGAACAATCTAAATTAAGTATTATGCACGATCAAAAAGACGAAAATTCAAATATGCAGTTTCGTGATGTACTTAAGTTTGATGACAAATAAAGCGACTGATCGAGCCCACCGCGCGACCTCAACTTACGCAGTAAGTTTATTAGAACTCGCTTTGCGAGTTCGATGTATCCTTAATAATGCCCGAAGAGCTTTTATAAGGGGCGAAGTACCTGATGAAACACCGCAGGTGGTTCTGAGGCGAAGCAAGTCGTGAGCATGTTGTGAGATGGGCTCGTTAGAACCCCATCGAAATTATGAGATCCGACGCATCCTGTGGATGCATAGGACGCCAAGGCGGATTGGTTCAGCTGCGCTGATTCTGATCGAAAGATTTTCCAAAAAAAAACCCCGCCTTATGGCAGGGTTTTTTATTACTTTGGTAAAAATTTTAAAAAAAGATATATTGAGCAAATGATGTGCTTTCGCGAATACAGCTTTTCAAGGCAAGCTACATCATGCCGCCCATTCCACCCATACCGCCCATGCCACCCATATCAGGTGCACCGCCCATATCAGCGCTATCGTCTTTTACTTCAGCAATCATAGCTTCAGTGGTAATCATTAAGCCTGCAACAGAAGCTGCGTTTTGTAGAGCTGAACGAGTTACTTTAGTTGGATCTAAAATACCCATTTCTATCATATCGCCATACTCACCAGTTGCTGCGTTATAACCGTAGTTACCTGTGCCTTCAAGAACTTTGTTTAAAACAACGGATGCTTCTTCACCCGCATTAGCAACGATTTGCCGTAATGGCTCAGCCAACGAAGAAACTGCAATTTCAAAACCTGCTTTTTGATCTGCATTATCACCTTCAACTTTAATCCCAGCTAGGGCACGGACCAAAGCCACACCACCACCAGGCACAACGCCTTCTTCAACAGCTGCTCGGGTTGCATGAAGTGCATCTTCAACACGCGCTTTCTTTTCTTTCATTTCAACTTCAGTCACCGCACCCACTTTAATCACAGCAACACCACCCGCGATTTTAGCGACTCGCTCTTGAAGTTTTTCTTTATCATAATCAGAAGTAGCATCTTCGATTTGAGTTCGAATTTGTGATACCCGATCTGCAATTTCTTTGCTGTCGCCTGCACCGTCAATCAAGATACAGTTTTCTTTGGTAATCACAACGCGTTTAGCAGAGCCTAGGTCTTCAATTGTGGTTTTCTCTAAAGATAAACCAACTTCTTCTGAAACGACTTGTCCGCCAGTTAGAATCGCAATATCTTGCAACATCGCTTTGCGACGATCACCAAAACCAGGTGCTTTAACGGCGCATACTTTAACGATGCCACGAATTGAATTAACCACTAGTGTTGCTAGTGCTTCACCCTCAATGTCTTCAGCAATAATTAATAAAGGCCGACTTGCTTTTGCAACCGCTTCCAACACGGGAAGCAATTCACGAATATTTGAAATTTTCTTATCATGCAGCAACACTAAAGGAGTCTCAAGTTCAGCAGTCATGTTTTCTTGGTTAGTCACAAAATAAGGCGACAAATAACCGCGATCAAACTGCATGCCCTCAACCACTTCTAGCTCATTATCTAGACCTGAGCCTTCTTCCACTGTAATAACACCTTCTTTACCAACCTTGCCCATCGCATCAGCAATAATATTACCGATATTTTCGTCAGAGTTAGCAGAGATTGTGCCTACTTGGGCAATCGCTTTATTGTCATCACATGCAATAGATGCTTTTTTTAACTGCGCAACTGCGGAAATTACCGCTTTGTCTATGCCACGCTTAAGGTCCATCGGATTCATACCAGCAGCAACTGCTTTTAAGCCTTCCCGCATAATAGCTTGGGCGAGTACTGTCGCAGTCGTTGTACCATCACCTGCGATATCTGAAGTTTGCGATGCCACTTCCTTAACCATTTGAGCACCCATATTTTCAAACTTGTCACTCAATTCAATTTCTTTCGCTACACTCACACCATCTTTAGTGACGGTAGGTGCACCAAAACTTTTATCTAGAACTACATTTCGACCTTTAGGACCTAATGTCACTTTTACCGCATTAGCTAGAGTATTAACACCCTTAACCATACGTTGCCGAGCTTCGTCGGAGAATTTAACTTCTTTAGCTGTCATGTTATTAACCTCAATAATATAAATTCGTTATAGATAGTCGTTGTAAGACCATTAGAAAAGCGTTTATGCGTCGATAACCGCCATAATGTCTTCTTCGCGCATCACCAATAATTCGTCGCCATCGACTTTGATTTCGGTACCAGAATACTTACCAAACAAAACCTTATCTTTTACTTTGACGTCTAGTGGACGAACTTCGCCATTTTCTAGAATCTTGCCGTTACCAGCAGCAACCACTTCACCTTTAACTGGTTTTTCTGTTGCGGAATCAGGGATTACGATGCCACCTGGAGAGGTGCGTTCTTCTTCCATACGTTTGACTATCACTCTGTCATGCAGCGGACGAATGTTCATTGAAATTATCTCCTTCATAATGAAGCTTTAATATTGTTGAATTCTCTAAGAGTTTTTAATACACAATCGGAATTAGCACTCTAAGCTGTTGAGTGCTAATAATAGTGATGAAAAAGAAAGAGTCAAGGAGCTAATTGAATTAAATTTTTTAATGGATATATTATATTTAGCTATATTAGGCGCTAATCGTCTCGCTTATATTCGCCTTCGAGTATTCTTGGCTGGCTTGCGTCG
Organism: Gammaproteobacteria bacterium; assembly: GCA_003233075.1. Taxonomy (GTDB): domain Bacteria; phylum Pseudomonadota; class Gammaproteobacteria; order SZUA-21; family SZUA-21; genus SZUA-41. The sequence continues at coordinate 9,562 of QIKQ01000319.1, read as the reverse complement.
CGCTCCTCACTGTTTTCACTTTCGTAGGTATTTCCACTGGAAAACTCGTTACTTCGATGGAAGCCAGCTTGCATCTGAAATTTACTGCTTAATTTTCTCCAGATTATATTGCGAAACCAAGGCACCAAAATCAGTAAGCCAACAGTATCAGTAATAAAACCAGGTAAAAGCAATAAAAATGCGCCAAACATAATTAATGCGCCCTCAAAGAGAGGTTTTGCAGGTAATTCGCCGTTAAGCAATGACTTCTTTACCCCCGCCATAGTATTAACACCTTGATATTTAAATAAAAAATAACCAAGTACGCTAGTGAAAATGACTAAAAATACAGCAACGGAAGCGCCAATCTGACCACCGACTTTAATTAAGACATAAAGATCAAAAATTGGAAACAATAATAAAAGTAATACTGTGCTAGGACGAATGAGCATAATCTGACCAAATGATAATTATAATACTTAGCAATATATGCTATCAATGGAGTCGATTTCAAGTCTCAATTTTAGCCGTCGATATTTTACCCATAGATGAGGTCTTCACTTTAAATTACTTACGGAAAATTCATTAATTCAAACACAGATGTCGCTTATACTGAGGTTTCGAGCTGATTGGATATGATATGATTGACGACTGTATTTTGGTTTTAACAACTTTACCTAATGATGGAGCTGGTGACGAAATTGGCAGAAAAATTGCCAATATCCTAGTGTCAGAGTCGCTTGCAGCTTGTGTTAATCGCGTGCCGGGAATTCTATCTAGCTATCAGTGGCAAGGTAAAATGCAAACAGATGAAGAATGTTTACTCATTATAAAGACCCGTGAGTCTTTATATAAGGATATAGAAAACAGGGTTAAGCAGCTACACCCGTATGAACTTCCAGAAATCATCGCGGTCTCTATGGTACAGGGTTTAGATAAGTATCTAGCTTGGATTGGGACTAACACGAGAAAACAAAATGAAAGCAATAGCTAAACTGAATATATTCCTATTATTATTAATGTCGCAAACAGGCTTCGCCATCAATAATGATGACGGACCGATGCTTCCAGAAATAGCGTTTCAATCAGAAGTTACAGTCAAAGATGCCAATACCCTCATTGCAAAGTGGACAATAGCAGACAAAACTTATCTCTATCGCAACAAAATTAAATTCGCGAACGCTGGCAAAGTTTACCAAATCGGCAAATACGAACTACCCAAGGGCAAAGTAAAAAAAGATCCTCTGTTTGGTAAGGTCAATATTTTTCGCCAACAAGTCTCTGTTGAGATTCCGATAAAAAGACTCGATCCAAATACAAAACAAATAAGTATCACCACTCACTGGCAAGGCTGTGCTGATATGGGTGTGTGTTATCCGCCGCAAAAGAAAGTCCATACCGTGCTTCTCGCCGCGGCCGACACCAAAAATTTAAAACTTGGTGACGCCGAGAAAAAGCTAGCCATCAAGAAAGTCGCCGACATTGGCAGCAATCTCGGCCTTAACGACAACCAAGACATGCCATTACCCGTCGGTAAAGCATTTAAATTCAGCACCTCAATAGAAGGCAAGCAATACTTTGTTAAATGGGATATTACTAAAGATTATTATCTTTATCGAAATAAAGTAAAAATTACCGCGCTAACAAACGGCATCAAAGTCAAAGACGTTAAAATTCCTAAAGGTAAAACTAAAAAAGACCCCCTCTTTGGCCAGGTTCAAGTCTTTTATAATTCACTTAATGTCAGCGCCACGCTTGAGGGCGAGCTCAGTGATAAAATTGAAAAATTACAAGTGGTTTATCAAGGTTGTGCTGAGGCAGGCATTTGTTATCCGCCGGTCAGAAAAATTGTTAGTATTAATAAGACCGGCATTGCAGGCATTCAAACCCTAGGTGGTTTTGGCGCTCCTCCAACTAAATCAATTTCCAGTGCTAACTTTAGTTCGGCATCAAGCGACGTAATAATATCGACAGATGCCAAGCAAGCCTGTGACACAGGCCAGGTCAGTGAATTAGGTCAGCTTGAGAAAATACTTAGCGATGGCAATTTATGGCTCGTCATCGGTGTCTTTCTTATCGCCGGATTATTATTAGCATTCACGCCATGCGTTTTCCCAATGATACCAATATTATTTTCGATTATTGCCGGCCAGGGCGACAAAATTTCAACTAAGAAAGCCTTCAGCTTATCGTTAATATACGTTCTCTCAATGGCAGTGGTTTACACTTCCGTCGGGGTGTTAGCTGGCTTGATGGGCAAGAATTTAAATGCAATCTTTAACGACCCTATTGCAATAATCGCTTTTGTTATTGTATTTTTGATTCTCGCACTCTCTATGTTTGGCGTCTTTACCTTCCAAATGCCAGGAAGCGTCCAAAATAGACTTTCTAATTTAAGCAATAACCAAAAAGGCGGTTCCGTCTTTGGAGTCATAATCATGGGTGTCTTAGCCGCACTCATTGCAGGCCCCTGTGTTGCTGCCCCTATTGCTGCCGCACTTATTTTTATTGGCAATCAAGGTGACGCCACACTAGGCGGCATTGCTCTGTTTTCTATGAGCATAGGCATGGGCATTCCGCTGCTTATTCTTGGTACTGGCGGTGGTAAGTACTTGCCGAAAGCAGGAGCCTGGATGGACCGAGTAAAAGCATTCTTTGGTATTGGCTTGCTCGCACTCGCAATCTATTTACTTGATCGACTCGAAGGTAGATATATGCCAGAGCACGTAATTCTAATCATTTCTGGTGTACTTGCCTTGTTTACCGCATTTTACATGGGACTCTTTTCTGCCATCAAAGAAGGCGCAAATAATTGGGCAAAAGTATGGAAACTAGTCAGCGTTGGCGTCCTAACCATTGGCTTAGTTTGGATAATTGCTGGTGCCACCAAGGGCGATAGCTTGCTTGATCCATTAGGTCATTTAAGCAAATCCTCTACTGAGCATCATTTGAAATTCAAAAAAATAAAAAGCATAAGTGATTTAGCAAAAGAAGTGAATTTGGCAAAATCACAGGGTAAATCAGTCATGCTCGATTTTTACGCTGACTGGTGTATAGAATGTGTGCGAATGGAAAGAACTACATTTTCGGACCCAACAGTCCAAGCAGCACTTAATAATACAGTTGTCTTGCAAGCTGATGTGACTAAAGATGATGCAATTGATCAATTACTAAGAAACAAGTTTAATATCCCTGGACCACCGGCAATTCTATTCTTTAATAAGAAAGGCGAAGAACTGCGCAAGTACCGCTTTTTCGGCTACATGAAGGCTGAGCCCTTCGCCAAATTACTACAAGGAACTCTTTGTAATTAACATCATTACTAATGATGTTATTATTGAAATTAAGTCCACCCCGGCATTAAAAATGCCGGGCTACTTAGCATTAAGATTTCACACAAATCGTAAATAATAATATGAAACTAAACTCCTCTCTTACCTTGATTTTTATTTCCGCACTTGCTGGCGCCGGTGGATTTGCTGCCTACAATTATTTAGCTCAAGACCATTCCAAGCAAATTAAGTCGACTGCCACGCCAACTAAAAAACCATCAAAACCTGCAAGCAACAAAACAATTCAAACCGCAACAGCAGAAAAAGTTATGAACATAACCGTTAGCGACATAAAAGCTAACAAAAAACCCATACGCCCCGACTTCAGCCTTCCTGATTTAGAAGGAGAACTGCGAAGCATCAGTGACTGGAATGGTAAAATTATTATTTTAAATTTTTGGGCTACCTGGTGCCCACCTTGCAAAAAGGAAATGCCAGCGTTTGTTGAATTACAGGCAAAGTACGCTAAACAAGGCGTTCAATTTATCGGTGTGGCGATAGATCAAAAAAATCTTGTGCAAGATTTTGTCGATAGCATCGGCGTGACTTATCCTATTCTGATTGGAGAACTGGGCGCACTCGATATAAATCAACAATATGGAAATAGTCGCGGCCAGTTGCCTTACACCATTTTTATTAATCGACAAAAACAAATCGTCGGTGTTAAACGTGGCGAGATCACTAAACAACAAACTGAGGACGCGATTAAGGCACTTTTAAAGTAGCCTGTAGGAGGCCGTTAGAAAAACGCCGGTCGCTCTCGGCCTTCCATGGCCTTCACGACATAAGACCGTCCATGATCAAAAGTACAGGAATTGTCAAATATAGTTACCGTTTTTAAATTTTCTTTCCTGTACTCGGTTTGTTACACAAACCTCCACAGGCTATTACGATACCTCGTACTTTAACGCCATTTTCGTTAATCTCTAGTTTATTTGTGGGAAAGATCACAATTTCCAGGTCAAGTTGCAGCTATTTGCTTCGAACTTCTGTAATATTAATATTTATAGACATGCGCATATGATTAAGGCAGAATCGCACGTCTGGCGACAATAAAATGAGTTTTCGCCGAATTTAATGGTATTTTTATTACTTTTAATAGCTAATTATCGAATAATGCAAAATATATGGCTGCTATACTGCTTCTAAACGGTCCGAATCTAAATTTACTTGGTTCTCGCGAACCAGATGTTTATGGTCATACTTCATTAGAAGATATACAAAAAAAACTAGCGCAATTAGCCAGCACTGCTAAACACGAATTACAGTCATTTCAAAGTAATGCTGAACACGAATTAATCGAACGTATTCATCAAGCTAAAAAAGAAAAAATAGCGCACATCATTTTTAATCCAGCCGCTTTTACTCATACTAGTATCGCCTTGCGTGACGCCTTGGTTGCTGTGGAAATACCCTTTATAGAAGTACATTTGTCAAATGTACATGCGCGCGAAGAATTTAGACGTCAATCGTATTTTTCAGATATATCGCGCGGCGTCATTAGTGGTTTTGGTGTTTTAAGTTATGAACTTGCAATGACTGCAGCAATAGAAACATTAAAACGCGATAAGGGCACCTCTAAAAATTAGGATATTTGTGCGCTGGCAAGGCGGAAAACTTTTTAAAAGCGCAGTTTATCGCTGCGCGACCCCGCATTTTAAAAAGTTCGACAACGCCGCCAGCGTGCAAATAGACGATTTTTAGAGGTGCCCATAATTAATATTAAAAAATAACAGGGTTGAGTAATGGATATCCGTAAAGTAAAAAAATTAATTGAGCTTCTAGAAGAATCGGGCATATCAGAGCTGGAAATTAAAGAAGGTGAAGAATCAGTTCGTATCAGTCGCCATGGACCAGCAGCGACAGTAGCGCCTATGATGCAAATGCAAGCACCGATGGTGATGCAAGAAAGCACGACGACAAGCTCGCCAAGCTCCGATTCAGAACCTGCAACAAGCTCTGGACCTAAAGGCCACAATGTCACTGCTCCCATGGTAGGCACCTTTTATCGTGCGGCCTCACCGACTAGCTCAGCCTTCATCGAAATAGGTCAAACCGTTTCCGTTGGAGATACGCTTTGTATAATCGAAGCAATGAAAATGTTTAATCAGATAGAGTCTGACAAATCTGGTGTGGTCGCAGCCATTTTAATTGACAATGGCGAGCCAGTCGAATACGGCCAACCTCTTGTTGTTATTCAATAATAATTAGTGAATCAGTTTAAAATATTATGTTAGAAAAAATCGTTATTGCCAATCGTGGTGAAATAGCACTTCGAATTTTACGAGCTTGCCACGAAATGGGTATTAAAACCGTGGCTGTGCATTCAACAGTCGACCGAGATTTAAAACATGTCCTACTTGCTGACGAATCAGTTTGCATCGGGCCTGCACCCTCAATAGATAGTTATCTTAATGTTCCTGCTTTAATTAGTGCAGCTGAAGTGACTGATGCCGTTGCCATACACCCAGGTTATGGTTTTTTATCTGAAAATGCTGACTTTGCTGAACGAGTCGAACAAAGCGGATTCATATTTATCGGCCCTAAAGCTGAGACAATTCGCATCATGGGTGACAAGGTCGAAGCGATTAGAGCAATGAAAAAAACCGGCGTACCTTGCGTGCCTGGATCTGATGGCCCACTGGATGATAATTCAGAGCGTAATTTAGAATTTGGTAAAAAAATTGGCTACCCAGTCATTATTAAAGCATCCGGCGGCGGCGGCGGTCGTGGTATGCGAGTCGTGCACAATGAAGCGAACTTACAAAACGCCATCGAATTAACGCAAGCCGAAGCCGGCGCCGCCTTTGGCAATTCCGTTGTGTACATGGAAAAATATTTAGAAACACCACGTCACGTTGAATTTCAAGTCTTGGCCGATTCGCATGGCAATGCCATTCACTTAGGTGAAAGAGATTGTTCAATGCAAAGGCGCAACCAAAAAGTCATAGAAGAAGCGCCTGCCCCCGGCATAACGCCAGAGCAACGTGCGCGTATGGGCGAGGTCTGCGCACAAGCCTGCCGTGATATTGGTTATCGTGGCGCCGGGACATTCGAATTTTTATATCAAGACGGCGAGTTTTATTTTATTGAAATGAACACCCGAGTCCAGGTCGAACACCCCGTGACTGAAATGATCACTGGTATTGATATTATTAAAGAGCAATTGCGCATTGCAGCCGGCGAAACACTGTCTATAAAACAAGAAGACATAAAAATAAACGGTCACGCTATAGAATGTCGAATTAACGCTGAACACGCAACAACATTTATCCCTTCACCTGGATTGATCACGCAATTTCATGCTCCGGGTGGACCTGGTATACGGTGTGATACGCATATTTATAACGAATATAGAGTGCCACCCAATTACGATTCAATGATTGGCAAATTAATCGCACATGGTGATACGCGCGACAGCGCTCTCGCACGCATGAAACTCGCGCTTGCTGAAATGGTCATTGAAGGCATTAATACTAATATCGCTTTGCACCAAAGTTTAATTGAAGACAGTGCGTTTAAAGCAGGTGGCACCAACATTCATTATCTCGAAAAGAAATTGGGTCTGTAACCCTTCGGGACGGTGCCATGACTAGCATTCTATTCGGTTGAATAAAAACCAAACAGAATAAAAATCTGAACCCCCGAAGGGACGGTGCCATGACTAGCAAAGGGCTCGCATCTTTCTGGCCCGCAGGGACGGTGCCATGACTAGCATTCTATTCCATCAAAATACAACTATACCTCCAGTACATGAATAGAATGCTAGCCTTGGCATCGCTTGACGCACCGCCAATAAGAGAGTCAAGCCTTGGCATCGCTTGACGCACCGCCAATAAGAGAGCCAAATAAATGAAGCGTAATCTAAGCAATAGATAAACGTGTAAAACATGGCCTCGTTCGCGAATCGCGAACGGCCTGTTGAATTTATATATTGGACTTCGTCCCGGCTCTGAAGAGCCGGGCTACAAAAAATAATTTATTATGCCCTGGCTACAAATAAGCATCACCGTCCCCAAATCAGAAGCAAAAAAGGTAGAGACAGTTTTTTCAGGTTTTGATGCCAGCGCAATTACCTATTCAGATCCTGGTGACCAAGCTATTTACGAACCTGGCATTAACGAAACCCCATTATGGACCTACACCCAGCTAACAGGACTATTCCCCTTACCTGATTCCGAAACAGAATTTATTCAGAATATAAAAACAGAACTTAAGCTTGATGCTCCCTACGAGTTGTTCAGCAATCAACTAGACGATCAGGATTGGCAACGTGCCTGGTTAAAATACTTTAAACCCATGATATTCGGCACTAAGCTTTGGATTATTCCTGAGACCTACCTAACACCTGATACAAATGCCGTTAACATTTATCTCGACCCAGGTTTAGCCTTTGGTACAGGTTCACACGAAACGACGGCCTTGTGCCTACAGTGGTTGGATCAACATAAGGCGGAAAACCTAATCGTGACTGACTACGGCTGCGGATCAGGAATTTTAGCCATTGCGGCAGCCAAACTAGGCGCCGAAAAAGTGCATGCGATCGACATTGACCCACAAGCTATTACTGCATGTAACAATAATGCCGAAAAAAATCAGGTTAATTCAATCATATCTGCCTGCCTTGCGAGTGATTGGCAGCCTAAACCAACGGACCTTTTGATCGCAAATATATTGTCTGGGCCACTCATCCAACTAGCAGAATATTTTGCCCAAATTACAATAGCAAATGGCCAGCTCGTCTTATCAGGTTTGCTTGCCAGCCAAGTGGATGGCGTCAAATCCGCCTATCAAAACCACTTTGAGGACTTCGAATTAAAAATAAATGGCGAATGGGCGCTGCTAAGTTGCAGACGGCTAGTATGAAAATTGCTATGATAAATACTTGGTTAAAATATAAAGGGTCAAATCCCTTGCTTTTAATAAGAATAAAATGATAGGTTTTTCACCAAACTAAGGAGCTCAGGGCTAAAATCCCATGTTAACTCGCTGTCCCAAATGTAAAACTTTATTTCGCACTTCAGATGCTGATTTACGCCAGGCAGGTGGTAAAACACGCTGCAGCCAATGTTATACCGTTTTTTTGGCAACGGAAGCAAGCGTCGACGATGGTGAAGTAACACAATATGGAACACCCGTTATGCGTAGCCAGGCTGCGTCCGCCTTAATGCAAAAACTTGCCAGCAAAAATACCCAGCAAGCAGCCACGCCAAGCCCTAGTCAAAATACGACCGAAACCAACGGCATGAGTAATGCGGCCTCTTCAATTTACAATGAATTAATTATTAAAAATCGAGATGTAAAATACGACATCCCAGATGCACTTGATGACCAAGAAATAGAACCACCAACCTTATCGCCTCAAGCACCAGAAACTTACGAACCTATTAGCATTTCAGATCCTACTTTTAATATTAATCCAAAAGAAGAGGCAAACCAGAGAGTCGCTGAGCTAACACACAGCGCAGATCAGTCAGGCCTCAAAGCACAATTTGAAAAATTAAATTTACAGAAAGCCTCTAATTCAAATTTGAGTCATGCTCCCAGTCGACACCAAGCAGCAAGCGCGCACGAATACAGCTTTATCCCCGATATACTTCAAGATGATTTATACGAAGATGTACATATTCCGAGTGCAAGCAAAAATGCCTTGCTTATTAGCACAATAATACTTTTACTGTTTGCCAGCCTGTTGCAATATATTTATTTTATGCGGACTAACCTGGCAAATAATCTGACTTTTAGACCCGTCGTTGTTAAGTTTTGCAAAGTATTCAATTGTGACGTGCCCTATAAAAAAGACATACTAAAGATCAGGCAACTAACCTATAGCGACGAACACGAAACAACAAACAGTAAAGGCCAAGAAATTCGGGTAATTCGTTCTCAATTTGTTAATACTGCATCCTTTGTCCAACCATTTCCAATTATCGAAATAGTCATTCTTGGTACTAAAGACAATAATCCAATTGCGTTTCGACGCGTTTCTCCAAAAAAATACCTCGCTAATAAATACATAGATTTGAAAAAAGGCCTGCACCCTAAAACATTAGTTGACCTGGAGATCAAATATATCAATCCAACGGTTGGCAAACCTTCAATACAATTTAAATTTAAATAGCTAAGGTGCCTGACCCCTACATAACCTCAGGTTCATAAATTATCGATGTAAAGTTGTTAAACCTGATGTTATGTAGGGGTCAGGCACCTTAGCAAGAGTCAACTAAATAATTTCTTTTCAAAATAAATAA
>QIKQ01000072.1 GCA_003233075.1 Gammaproteobacteria bacterium | reverse complement strand
AAATAATACAAATAATTACATTAAATATTGATTATGTGATATAATACAAATACTTACACACTAATAGAGAGAAGAATAATAAATGAATCACCCCACTCCCACGCTTTACAATCTGATAGACCAATATATAATTCATTATATGTCTGTAAAATGGCCACGACGCCAAATGTATCGCTTAGATCACATCGACAACCTCAAAACACTCTTACCTGATATTCCACCGTCTGAACTAATCCAAGACAAAGTTGAAGCCCTACTACACACTGCATCCAAAACACCCAATAAGCCTCATACTTTTATTGCCATCCATTCTGCTTTCACTCGATTCTTCAATACTTTAAGGAAAAATAATCTTATAACGTGGGATGTTGACATTAAAATCATTAAATATAAACCTAAAGTAATCACAACACCACCACAAGACAAACTAAATATCTCAATATCTAAACAAAATGTTACATGTCATATTCAAACAAACGATGGTACGGAAATATACAATATAGATTTGTGTCATTCCCATTGGAAGCACGATTTTAAATTATATATTGCATCATTACCTCGTATTAGTATTAACCAAAATCTTGACGTAGAAATGATTAACACCTTATCACCTATAAAGCTAAAGCAGTATCAAGCACAATCTCAACAAAATATTCACGTACGTGAATCTTAATAAAATATTCACGTACGTGAATCTTAATAAAATATTTCGTAATTTCTGATCTTATCCTTTAAAGATTCGCGTGCGTGAATCTTATCCTTTAAATATTAGTGCATGAGCACTAAATACATTAAAAATAAATGCATTAAAGGGGTTTATTATGTTAAATAAAACTAATATTACGGTATTGATTAAAAAAGATCAGTCTGCACTACTCGCAGTACTGGGTTATACACTGTATATCGCGCTGACCAGTTACATCATGATAATTGCTTTATCACTGTAAATCATGGACAATTTAATATTACTTAAAATTAAATTGGAAATTCTATTCATACTTTTTAAGATTCACGTACGTGAATCTTGTTTAAGATACGACTATTGATTTTGTGGTATGACGCGAAGAACTTTCTAATAGAAATAAAAATGTAATCCTAAGTTTTTTTGTAATAGATATAAATAACATCTATAGCTGTTAAACATTGACGTTAAAACATCAATGTTCATAAAACATGCATAATTTAATTTAAGTCATGCAAAAACTTAGGATATATATACAATGTCAAACTCCTCACCAACCATAAAACCAAAACCAAAATCAAAATCAAAAACAAACTCCCCACCAAAACCAAAATTAAAAACTGGCCCAAAACCCATAAAACACGATGAAGATTTAATCCTTAATCTCGCAACAATTGGCTGCACCTACCAAGAAATAGCAACTTTTTTAAAAATCAACCCATGCACACTCACTCGCAGATTCCAAGATATAATTCAAAAAGGTCATGCTGAAATGGATATCTCCCTCCGTAGAAAACAGATCGAAGTTGCACTCTCAGGCGACACCAGAATGCTCACCTGGTTAGGCAGAACCCGATTAAAACAGGGTGAGAAGTATTTAGTTGAACATGGGGGTGAAGTAAACCATACCGTTAAAGTTGAATTTGTAAACTTTCAAGATGGTGAATAATATACAATTTCCACAACAGTTTGAATTTCTGTTCGAACCCAGAAGATTTAAATGCATGTACTCTGGTCGCGGTGCAGCAAAAAGCTGGAGTGTAGCCCAAGCACTACTCATCTTAGGACTGCAAAATAAGCTGAAGATACTTTGCCTCCGTGAGTTTCAAGTATCATTAAATCAAAGCGTATACAGTCTACTATGTGACATTAATCTAAAATTTAATCTTGGATACATAGCAACTAACACAACACTTACCCATCATAATGGCACTGAAATTAGCTTTTATGGACTTGCTAGAAACATTGAAAGCATTAAAAGTTTTCATGATTGCGACATTGCGTGGGTCGAAGAAGCTTCCACGATCTCACAAAAGTCATTAGATGTGTTAATTCCAACAATAAGAAAAGAAAATTCAGAACTATGGTTCACGTGGAACCCGGATTCTGAACACGATGCGATTCATAAAATGTTCATTACACCGTATAAAGCATTGATTACTAGTAAAACGTATGTAGACCAACAATGTTATATTCTTCGTACCAGTTACAAAGAAAATCCATTCATTACTGATACCATGCTACATGATATCGATGTCATGAAAACAACAAATTACAAACAATATTTACATATATACGGCGGCAACATAGCGACAACAAGCATGAATTGCATCATCCAACCCGAACACTTTGACGCTGTTATAGATGCCCACTTAAAATTAAATATTAAGATTAAAGGCGAACGTGTCATTGGATTCGATCCTGCGGACACAGGACAAGATTCTAAGGCCTTTGTCGGCCGTCACGGGGTATTAATTAATAAAATTTGTAAATGGAACGACGGTGATTTATCAGATGCAGTTGAGAGGGTATATAACGAGGCACTAAACACCAAAGTAAATACAATTTGTTATGATTCAATTGGCATAGGGGCTGGTGCTAAGATTAAATTCAAAGCATTTGATCCTGATGGAATGATGAATATTTCACCATTTGTCGGCAGCGAAACACCGGATGAACCACTGAAAATGTATGAAGAATCAATGACGAACAAGGATATGTTTAGAAATAAACGTGCCCAGTACTTTTGGCTATTATCGGATAGGTTCGAAGCAACCTATAGAGCGGTTGTCCACAATGAGTATGTAGATGCGTCTAAAATAATATTCATATCATCTGAGTGTGAATTTATTGATGATTTAAAAGCCGAACTTACTCAAATTCAACGAGTAAAAAGCAGCAACTCTTCAAAAATTCAAATTGAATCAAAGTCGGATATGAAAAGACGTGGACTGGATTCCCCTGGATTAGCAGATTCTCTTATGTATGCATTTGCTAATTCAACAAAAATAAATAAAAAAGAAGTAATACCTATAAATATAAACTATGCCAGCCAATGGTGAACGCTAAATTGAGACCAAAAATGAAACAAAAAACACAAACATCGGGAACCGATGTTCCACAAACACAACATCTAATTGATATTCATTCTGAAGCAATGACACACTATGAAGCAAGCTATGCAGCCGAATTGGATCAACGCGACCTTTGTATTGAAGATATGGCATTTGCGTTTGTGCCTGGGTCTCAATGGTCTTCAACGGATTCTCAGCAACGATCTGACCGACCACGGATGGAAATAAACAAAGTAATCCAACCCATCAATACGCTAATCGGTGAGCAAAGACAGAATAGAATTGCCACCAAGGTTCGTGCATCTAAAAATGGCGCGAGCAAATCAGTTGCTGATATTCTCAGTGGTTTAATTCGATCAATTGAAAATAACTCAGACTTCCGCTCAATAAAAGATACTGCTTTCAAGGAATTAGTTTCGGGTGGTATGGGTGGATGGTATATTACTACACAGTACTCGAATGATGATTCGTTTGAACAGGAAATCACGCTAAAATCCATTACCGGCGCAGCTTCCTCGATTTATTATGACCCATCGTCAACCGATGAACTGAAACGTGATTCCTCATGGATGCTGGTCACCTCTGATATCGCCAAAAGTTATTTCAAAACACGGTATCCTGGCGCAACTTTAACTGATATGCCTGACTCAAGTGATTCAGCAATCTTGTCAACCTGGCAATATAGGGATACTGTACGCATTGCTGATTACTGGATCAAACAGCCTTACATTAAGACTATTGCTCAAATGTCAGATGGCTCGATAATTGAGTTGAACGATGAAAATAAAACAGTTATTGATGAACTTGCCGCAGCAAATATTCATATAGTTAAAGAACGAAAAAAATCTTGTCACAAAATTATAATGTATAAAATAAGCGGATCAGAAGTTTTGGAAGGGCCGTTTGAATTTGCATCAGAAATGATACCCGTAATTCCAATTTTTGGTTATAATGTATGGATATCTGGCAACCATTATTATAACGGTATAGTCCGGATGGCCAAAGACCCTCAGCGAGTGTACAACTATGCCACAAGCCAAGCAATAGAAACCTCAGCATTATCCCCGAAAGATCCTTACTGGGTGACTCATAAGCAAATGCAAGGCTTGGAAGGCCAGATGGCGAGTTTCAATACCAAGAATAGCCCTTTTATGCTGTACAACGTGGATCCTGAGGCACCCGGCACACCCTCAAGATCCGGGGCACCAAGTATTCAAAACGCTATGATCCAGCAAATTCAGCAAGCCGACATGGATATACAATCAACAACTGGAGCGTATGCACCTGCCTTGGGAAAACAATCTGACCAATCAGGTCGCGCCATATTAGCACTGCAACGACAGACTAATATATCTACTCATGAGCTAGTGGATAACCTAGTAAAAGCCGTAGAATATACCTCTAAAATATTAATCGATATGATTCCAAAAATTTACGATACACAACGCCAAATATCAATTTTAGGTGAAGATGGTATTTCGAGTGGAATGGAAATTAATAAAACAGTAGTAGACCAACAAACTGGAGATATAGTAATCGTAAATGACCTATCAGTTGGTATGTACGAAGTATCTGCGGGTAGCGGCCCATCATTTGCAACAGCCCGATCAGAAACATTGAACCTATTAACTAAGTTAGCCGATACAAACCCGAATTTTGCCGCAGTTTCCGCGGATTTAATCGCAAAGTCTGTTGATTTTGACGAGTCAGAAGAACTAACAAAGCGTATCAGAAAACAAATGTTAGCCCAGGGTCTAGTTGATCCGAATGAAGAAGAGCAATTAGCCGCAGCACAAATACAACCCCCAGCACCCAGTGCAGTCGATCAAATAAATTTTGAAATGTTAAAACTTCAATTAGAGCAACAAGCTGCTTTAGTTGATGGATTAGAATTACAGAATAGAAAAGTCCAAGCAGATACCACTCACAAAATTTCTCAAACACAAGAGAACTTAACTGATGTCATTTTAACCAAGACAAAAATAAACTCGGAACTGGATAAGCAGGGCAAAGATATCGATTTTCCTATCGAGGGTGCTGAAATAGCCGCAAGACAGGCGAATCTTCAAGCATTGAATGAATCGTTAGAATTGGACGTAGAATCCATTGAACAGCTTCCTGTACAGGTTAACGTTTCCGAAAATATTGAACCGTTTCAAACATAATATTATTTAAGTAGTATGTTACTAAATACATAATGAATTATACAAAAATCAAAAGATAAACTCATTATTGAGTTTATTTAACAGATATTAGTGCATGAGCACTAATATTTAAAGGAGACAATACAAATGTCTGAAGAAGTAACTGAAACAACTGAAACAACTGAAACAACTGAAACACCTGAAACAACTGAAACAACTGAAACAACTGAAACAACTGACGTAATTGAAACATCAATAGAAGTAACTGAAACACCTGAACAAAAAACAGTATCACAAGAAGATTTTAATAAACTATATTTCCAGTTAAAGCAAACTGAACGGGATATGGCCGCATTAAAAAACTCAACAACCCAGCAAACTCAACAACAAACTCAACCAGAACAAACACCAGCACCCACTTTAGAAGATTTTGATTTTGATGATGATAAATATCAACTCGCAACAATTCAATACCAGGTAAAGGAACAGGTAAAATCTGCATTAAAAAAACAATCAGATGAAGCTTTAAAAATATCCAATCAAGCCACAGCAAATGATCGGAATGACGCGTTCAATAAAAAGTCTATTGCATATGCACAAATAAATAATGACTATAACAGAGCAATCAAGGCCGCTGATGAAGCACAAATTGTATACCCAGCGCATTTACAGGAAGTATTATTAACATCAGATGTTGGCCCAGAACTTGATTACATGATGATTACAGATTTATCACTATTTCAAAAACTTGTCACGTTATCACCAACCCACGCGGTCATGGAATTAGGGCGGATGGAAGCTGCCATCGCCGCTGCACCTGCTAATAAAAATATTAGTAATGCACCACCACCAGTGGAAACAGTTAAAGGTGGCACCAGGCCAACGTCTGATTATCGTTATGACGACAATCTATCAATGGAAGAATATTATAAACAACATCAAAATTCAATTAAATAAACACAATGCATAAATAAAGATAATAGTCTACAAAACATTGGCCATACAAAGCCCTTTGTAAATTAAATTGATTTGGCACCAATTAAAAATATTCTTGGGAATATTAAAAACAAGAATAATAAAAATATTCTTGGGAATATTAAAAACAAGAATAATCGATCAATTTAATTTTAAACAAAAGATTCACGTACGTGAATCTTAATAAAAGGAATAAAAAAATGGCTAATTCACTCTTAAACCCCTCGATCATCACTAAACGTGCGATGGTCGAATTCAAAAACTCAATGGTAATGTTAGAAAAATGCGACCGTCAACTCGACCCTTTATTCGAAGGCAGCATTGGCGACACAGTTAGTGTCAGAAAGCGTGTTCGATACGTGGCTTCTAATGGCGCAGATGTTACTTCAAATATCAACGATACAATCGAAGGTAAAGTTGCAGTAACATTAGATAAAAGAAAAGTTGTGGCAATGAACTTCAGCTCACAAGAACTTTCACTTGATATCGAAGAATTTAATGATCGATATATTCGACCAGCAATGGTTGAGTTAGCTCAACAAGTCGAATCCGACATCGCCGATCAATATAAGAAAATATGGAATTTCACCGGAACTCCCGGAACTAACCCGTCTACATTTCTACAGATCGGTACAGCAGGCGCGATCTTAGACGAAGCTGGTGTCCCAATGGGCATGGGCGACAGAAACGCATTTTATACACCAGCGGCAAGTTTGACTTTAGCTGATGGCCTTAAAGGTGTGTTCCCGTCTAAAATATCAAAAACTGCAATTGAATACGCATTGGTATCTGAATATGCTGGTTTCATGGTTCACAAATCACAAAGTCTTAAGAATCATGTTGTGGGAGCACACGCTGGAACACCTCTGATCAACGGCGCTTCGCAAAATGTAACTTACTTGGCTGCAAAAGACGGATACACTCAATCATTAATCACTAATGGATGGGATAATTCAGTAACTGATTTGTTACTTGAGGGTGATACATTTACAATCGTAGGTGTCAACTCAGTCAACCCACGAACTCGGGCGGACACTGGACGATTGCAATCATTCGTTGTAAGAGCAGATGCTGATTCTGGCGCTACAACTGGCCCTGCAACATTGACGATTTCACCTCCAATTATTATTTCAGGTGCGAACCAGACTGTTACTGCCGCTCCCGCCGATAATGCCGCCATTGTTGTGACTTCGGGAACTGCTTCAGCCACATACTCACAGAACATGTTATTCACAAAAGACTGTATTACAGTTGCCTTCGGCAAACTTGTTAAGCCAGTCGGAAATGTGCAATATGGACGTGAGACCATGGACGGTATATCAGTTCGATTAGTGGGTGATTACGACGTATTGACTGATCAAAATACTTGGAGATTCGATGTGCTATACGCAGTAGAAGCTCAGAATCCTGGTATGGGTATTCGTCACGTAGGTGCATAAAAATAGATTTATAGGGACTTTAAATAAACTCATTATTGAGTTTATCCTTTAAATAAACTCATTATTGAGTTTATCCTTTAATTAAAGTCCCTATTTTTTATAAAGGAACAAACATGGGATTAAATACACGTTTTAAACAATCGCCCACAGCAACAGCCGCCGAACTTGTAATTACATGGCTAGCGAACGAACCAACCCCCGGCAGCACTGCAACAATATTTGATGGTGATATACCAACAGTGAACGAACTTGGTCAAGCAGTTGCTGATTTAACAAGAATAGTCAATCAATTAATTGACGACAATGCTTCATTACGCAACGCAATAAACGATTAACTTTTAATGGACGACGATAGATTGTGGGATTCACTCGTAAAACTACATGATAAAGTGGACAAAAACACGAACATTCTTACAGAAAACACGGCAGATTTAAAACACCATATTTTGCGTACTGATTTACTACAACAGAACATAGAAAATATTGACATTGATGTCAAACAGTTATCAATAACACAACAAGTTAATATTAAGATACTCAAAATCGTGGCAGCAATTATTGCAACAAGTGGAATTATCATTACAAGTGCAGTAAAATTAAATTTATTTTAAAACAGATAAACTCAATAATGAGTTTATTTAACAGATAAACTCATTATTGAGTTTATTTAAAAGGAATATATGAGCAACACATCAATTATCAATATTATAAAACCATCTGATCCAGTTTACAAAACATGGGTATACAATAAAATTGACAATGAAATGCTATCCAAAATTGTAGGTAGCGAAGAAGCAGCTGAATTAGTTGATGATGGATGGCGACTATCTCCCGCTGAGTTCACTGATCAAGAAGAGTTCACTGATTCTCCTACTTTCATAGCAGTTGCCGATGACTTATCACAAAAACTAAACTTTTTACTTAATATTGATAAATGTGAAGACCTTATGGCATTACGTGAATTCGCTACTGATTTTTTGCAATTAAAAGTGCATCACAAGGCTGGTGTGAATAAAATTCGGAAGCAAATTATTGAAAAAGCTACTGAATTAAATCTATTTGAAGACGAATAATGACTACCGCATTGACAATAATTGAATCTGCATTTGACGACTTAGGGATTAAACCTTCAGAGACTGATTTATCTACATCTGAAATATCAACAGGTATACGTAGACTAAATCGACTCGGCACTCAGTTTGCAGCAAAAGGTATCAACGTTGGATTTTCTAAGATTTCAAGCGAATTAGATGAAATGACTGTACCAGATTATGTCGAAGATTTATTTATCACAACGTTAGCATTGCGATTAGCGCCAGGATTTGGTGTGCTTCCGTCTCAATTATTAATAATGGCTGCCAATGAAGCTATGTCAGTGGCATTATTTCGGACAGTTTCAATACCGGATGTAATATTCCCAAATACATTACCTACAGGACAGGGTAACTTCAACGAAAACAACAAACGCTTTTTCACAGATGACACTGAAAATGATTTGGATGGATTTACCACATTAGAAGATGATGAAGGTGTAACAATTTCAAAGGATTAAAATCGAAGATTTTATTCAACAGATAAACTCAATAATGAGTTTATTTAAAGGATTAAAATAATATTATGTCAGTAAAAGAAACAAATTTAACAACAGTTACCAGTTCTGATATTTCGGGACAAGACTTCGTTCGAGTGTTGGATGGACAAACTTCGCGTAAGCAAACAGTAGATTCTTTCGTCGAAACACTTGATCCTTTATTAGTAACAGCTGGTTTTTTTAAAGGCGAGGCCCCCACAACTACAATTGAACAGCGATTTATAAAAGCTATTTCTTTTAACTATTCAGTTATTTTAACTGATTCAGTTATTTTAGTTGATACAACCATTGGTAATTTAAATATAAGTTTACCACTTGCTGCCACGTTTTATGACGGCATTGAATTTGCTGGTCAACAAGTTACTATCAAAAAAACAAGTACTGATAATAATAAAATTGTGTTGCTAACTACGGGTTCTGAATTAATTGATGGTAATACTTCTGTTTTGATGATGGGGCCTGAGCTTGTCAGCCTAACAGTCATTTCTGATGGTATAAACTGGCATATAGTAGGATAAAATCGAAGATTTTATTTAAAGGATAAACGTTAAAAAATCTATGGGAAGAATTATAACAATACCAATCGATACGGGGTTTTACATCACTGATGATACAGTATTATCAGCAGAAGATTGTGTCAACCTGTACCCCGTGACCCCTACAAATAAAGGTGCATCTTCATCAGGTGCATTGTACAGAATACCGGGAATAAGTTTAGTAACTATTCAAGCAACAGGCGTAGGACGTGGATTGTATCGCTTGCCTGAAACACAGGACTTATTAAGCTGTTCGGGCAACAACCTATACCTACATCAATCAACATACAACTCAATCAACAAAGGCACTATCACTGGGTCAGGACGTGTGATATTTGCATCAAATGGAATAACAACATGTATTGTGGTTCCAGGAATCACCGCTTATTTTTATAGAAATGGAATCCTAACTGAAATCGATGATCCTATATTTGACGACTTTAAACTTCAGGTCGGCGGCGTAACTTCGGTTACTACAAAAGACTCACGTTTCATCTACACAACGGACGTAGAATTCTTCATGGGAAGTCCAGCTTCTGTAAATTTTGGTGAAAGCTTCGATGCACTAGATTTCGAAGATGCCGAGGTCACTGCCGACAAAATAGTACGTGCATTCACTTTAAAAAATGAATTATATATTTTTGGTGGTGATAACATTGAAATATATCAAAGTATAGCTACAACTGCATTTCCATTAACCAGGATATTAGGCGCAACAATCAACAAGGGATTAATTGCGAGGCATTCATTAGTAGAATTTGATGCAAACTATTTATTTTTAGGCAAGTCATACAACGAATCCCCAGCTATCTGGAGTGGTTTTGGCACTCAGGTAATAAAGGTTAGTTCTGACGCTATAGATACTCTTATACAACGTTACAGTGAAGCAGAATTAGCAGACGTAAGTAGCTGGACATATACACAAGATGGTAGTAGATTCGTTGGATTTACATTTCCAAATGAAACATTAGTATTTGACGCTACAGCTTCTCGATTACAAAAAACTTTAGTATGGCATCAACGAAAATCTAACGGAACACACTGGCGTGTAGATGATATTGCCACAGTTTTTGGGGACATTGTGTGCTCAGATAATATCGACGCAAGACTTGGGTTATTAAGTCGTAATATTTATAGTGAATATGACGAACCAATCACACGATCATTTGTATCATTATATGTTATAGATCAAACTGTTCCATTTAGAATATCAAGCGTAGAATTAGTAGTTTCACCAGGTACGGGAAATCCTATTCCAGACCTGGAAGGCACAGACCCGGTTATTGAAATGCTTTTTTCAAAAGACGGTGGCAACATTTTTATTCCAATGGGTAATAGAAAAATAGGTCAAGATAACCAGTTTGGTAAAAAAACAATATGGAATAGAATTGGCCGTGTCCCAACTTCGATCATTTTCAAATTCGTTTTATCAGAAAAGGTTTCAACTGATTTTTTTAGATTGATACTGGATATCAATTAAATGAGTCATATTATTGCACCAACACGTGCAGAACAACTTATAGTTCAAGGCTCAGTTGGATTGCGATACATTACATTTTTTGAGCAATTAGCAGATGCAGTTACGAAATCAAATTCATGGGAAAATATAGTAGTTGATAGCGCGACTTATATCACTCAAGGAACGGAACGTTTAATTGTCGAGGGTATAGGTACGATTACATTAAATACAAATGCCGAAGACGGCGAAACAGTAAATGTTATAACACAAGCTGGCGAAGTAACAGTTCAAGCATCAAAATTAATAAATAATGAACCAGAGTTAACGATGTGGATAAATAACACGTCACTTTTCTTCACATTCATTAAAGCAAAAAACACCTGGATAATCATATGAGTTATATCCCAAGTAGAACATTTATAGTATCAGAATTAAATAGCACTGACGCCCCGTTAGCAGCTAATGAGATATTTACCGGTTCATCTGAAGACGTGTCAGAATACGCGACAATAAGTCTTATTATATCAACTGATCAAAATTCAAAACTAGATGGGTTTAGAATTGAGTTTTCAAGTGACGGCATTAACTGGGATATATCACGAAAGCACTCAATCATCGTTGCAAACGATGAAGGCCGGGAGCATTTGCATGTAGTTATAGCTAAATTCTTTAGAATTGTTTTAGAAAACAGCGACGTTGATCAGACGTATCTTAGAATTCAAACCATTTTCCATGTTTCAAAACCAGCTGTTTTAGTTGAACCATTAAATGCACATCTTTCCGAAGATCACAGCGCCATCCTGTCACGTTCAGTTTTAACTGGTGAGACAATTGGTAATCATTTTGTAAATGTGGGTGTAACACCAGAGCGGGCCTTAGAAATAGACGTAATTGATCCAAGTTCAGCATTCGGTGAAATTACGACCCAAAAACTTACACCAGTGTCACAAGTCAGCTTCTTTTACAACGTAAACTCGGATATGATTAATTCTACTGTCACAGGATCAGGCGCGATTTCACAAGCAGCTGGATTAGCAGAGTTAAGCACAACAAACTCCACGAATTCAAGCGCAATGATACAAACAATACGTCACGTCAAATATCGTGCAGGGCAAGGCATCATCGCAAGATTATCCGGTTTATTTTCTACTGGAATATTGGGGTCATATCAATGGATGGGAATTGGCACACCTGAGGAAAACGGATACTTTTTTAAATTTGAAGAAGATGTATTTGGTATAGAATATGTCAGTAATACAGTTTCTAATTTCATACCACAAGCAGACTTCAATGTTGATACGTTAGATGGATCCTCTAACATTAACAACCCAAGTTCAATGTTATTAGATCCTACAAAAGGAAACGCATACCAAATTGTTTTCCAAGCTGATTTTGGCGCTTTCACATTTTTAGTTGAAGAACCAACAACAGGCAGATTTATAATTTGTCATAGAATTCACTATCCGAATTCTGCATTAGGAATCAGCACTAGTATGTCAAGTTTTCCACTTAGCATGAAAGTTAAAAATACTACCAATACATCGATTATTATATGCAAATCATCAGGTATGTTTGGTGCCATCCAGGGCGAAATTGCATTGCTTGGCCCACGAAATTCAATTTCAAATACGAAAACAAGTGTGGGCACGACACTAACAAATATTTTAACCATTAGAAACAAAGCAACATTTAATTCATTGGCCAATTACACAACTGTTTTATTAGAGTTGCTCAGTGCCGCTGTAGATGGAACAAAGCCCGCATCAATCTATATCATTTTAAATGCAACATTAGGCGGCACTCCAGCCTACACAGACATTTCTACAAATACATCTGTGATAGAATATGACGTTGCCAGCACTACAGTTAGCGGTGGTAGTGAAAGAGGGGTGTTTATATTATCCAAGGAAGGTGGAATTACACAAGATTTACACAGCTTTTTATTGGAGTTAAATTCAAATGATACACTTACTTTTGCAGCAAAGGCAAGTTCTGGAAACACGGATGTAACAATAAGTGTGAATTGGATTGAAGATTTTTAACAGATATTAGTGCTCATGCACTAATATTTAAAAGATATTGACGCATGAGCGTCAATATTTAACAGAGATTCATGTACATGAATCTTTAAAATAAGATTCATGTACATGAATCTTTAAAGGAATAATAAAATGAGTAATTGGAAAAAATGGGGCAAAAAGGCCGTTGGCGGGGCTATTAAAGTAGCACCTTATCTGAACCCGGTCACGGCCGTCGCCTCAGTCGTTTCAGAAGTGACAACAGGAAAGTCATTATTAGATAATGCTAAGCGTCTTGGGGCGGGTGCCCAAGATGTATTGGATACACCAAAAGAGGCCGCCTTGATTGTCGCAGAAGAAGCTAGGCGAGTTGGAGCTATCCAAAGAATAGCGACTGAAGAAGCACTAAAAAAACAAGAAGAAGCGTCCGCACTAGGACTACTTAATTATCAACAAGTAGGTGATAAGGCAATATCTGAACTACGTGCGGGCGGCAAAGAAGCCGTGGGCACCTTACAGCGCTTCGGACGTGAAGCAGTATCTGAAATAGAGAATTATGGTGGACGTGCTGTGAGTGGCTTAGAAGCACAGCAAGCACGTGTACGTGACGTATATGATCCTTATCAAAAAGATGCAGGCGCAGCATTCAGAAAACAACAAGCTTTATCAGGGGCGTTAGGGCCAGATGCTCAACGCCAAGCATACGAAGAATTTACAGAAAGTCCAGGTGTTGCTTTTCTGCGAGAGCAAGGCATGCGCGGACTTGAAAGTAAAGCGGCGACAACTGGCAGGGCTGGCGGAACAAGACTAAAAGCAATATCTGAATTTAATCAAGGTCTAGCATTACAAGATTTTCAAAATCAATTTGCAAGATTGGGAACAGTCACCAATACTCAGCTGGAAGCCGCAGGGAATATGACGGCACGTACGGGGGCATTGGAACAAGCACGAGCAAAAGCTTTTGGCCAAACTGGACAAGCTGTGGGTCGAGCATTACAGCAAACCGGTGGTGATGTTTCAAGGTTTCAAGCCAGGACAGCAGAAAATTTAGCTTCTCAAATTGCCAGGACAGGTGAATTAATTGGAGCAGAACAAATAGGTTTAGGTACGCGACTGGCCAATACTGGTATGGCGGGGGTTGGTTTACAAGGGCAAGCATTGATGAATAGTGTTGAGGCCAAAGCTGCTGGGGACATCGCCGCAGCACAAATGAAATTGGATATATTTGGTCAGGTAGTGGGAGTTGGTGGTCAAATTGCCGCAGCATCAATATAAAGTAAAATAAAGGAATTATTATGGCAACAAATTATAGATTAAGAATACCCGATTTAACACGTGGCTATGAAGCGTACCAAAATGCAAAAGCAAATAACTTAGCGAAACAAAGACAAGAACAGTTGTTGGAACTTGGTGAAATACAAATGCAAGAAGCAAGTGCCGCTGCTATGCGCAGTGGAGCGTTGTCGCAACAAGTCCAAGCAGAAAAAGCGTATGATCAAGAATTGGCGCGTGTTGGATTTCTCTCGCAAGTTTATTTAAATTTACCTGATGATGAATCAAAAGAAGGGTTTTTACGCGATGAGGTTGCTCGTTTAAACGCAGCGGGGAAAGATTATAGTGATACACTTGAATTATTAAGTATGCCAATTCCCGAACGCGATAATATAATGAACAATGGCTTTCAAGCCGCTGCCGCAGCGGGCTATGCTCAGAGAGATAAACTCATTCCAATCTATGATACCATGACGGGCATAGAACGATTTGTTTCTGAAGGTGAAATGAGAAATGATCTTGAACGGTTTATTCCTGTTTCAGCTGCACCGAAATCTAAAATAATGGAATTAGTTGATGATGAAACAGGCGAAAAAGGCCAGTATATTATTAATTCTATTACAGGTGAAAAGCAGAGGTTAGGTGGGATTGTTGATAAAGACAAAGGTAAATTTGATAAAGCTAAAGTATTTCGAGCAGAAATACAGAAAAAGCAAAAAGATTTTACAGATGTAACGAATGCATTTGATCGCGTTTCAGTGGCGGCCGCCAATCCCAGCCCGGCTGGTGACTTGGCAATCGTGTTTAATTTTATGAAAATGCTCGATCCTGGGAGCGTGGTGAGGGAATCTGAATTTAAAACCGCCGCCGATGCTAAGGCTTGGCTGGGCAAAGCTGAAGAAAGTGGGATTTCTATACCGAATAAAATACGTTCTATCATCTTAAAAGCTCAAGAGGGGCAAATACTTTTGCCTGAGCAACGTGAAGATTTTCTAAAAACTGCTGGAAATTTATATAAATCAACTGAAAAGAAGAATAAAATTTATCGTAAGAGAAAAAGCAAACAGGCACAGCGATTTGGATTGGAAGAAGCAGATATTTTTTTGATGGAAGGGTTATCGGATTTAAAAACATCAAGCGATGCCGATATTTTAGGGGCGTTATAATATGGCAAATTGGGCGGCTTATAAAGAAGCATATAAACGTGGAATTCTACCACCTGAAAAGGCTGCATTGTATGATGAAGCGTTGCTACGCGGCTTAGTTCCAAAAGAATTTTTACCTGAGGACGTTCAACCAGTAGTAGAACAAACATCGGTTCCCGATGTTCCACAACACTTATCACCCTCTATTCAACCTGTAGAACAGCCTGATGACGTTCAACCAATTGTAGAACCTGGGTTTGAATCTATAACTGAGTTCGTCCGACCAGTCACTGAGTTCATATCTGGATCAACAAGGGAAACAAGAGCTACACGTGAGCTACCCGAACTTGGCAGTGGAGGATTGTTGTACGGTGAAGATCAATCTAAAGTCGCCGCTATAGCTAGTGTACTAGCAACCACTACAGACCCGAAAGAACTTGGTGATATATTAAATTCACAGTTTGACAATATTAGAATCACCGAAGATGAAAAAGGCAATCTGATCGCGAATAATACTAATACTGGAGCAAAAGCAGTAATCAATAAACCAGGTATGTCAAAACTCGATTTATTACAATCGATTGGATTGGCGGCGGCATTCACTCCAGCGGGCTTTTCCACGGGATTGGCTAAAAGTGGTGTAGCAAAAAGTGTTTCACTTGGCATATCAAGTGCCGCCACTGAGGCTGCTATTCAAGCCAATCAACAATTAGCAGGCGGGGAGTTTGATACGAATGAAGTTGCGATTGCTGGGGCGCTTGGGCCTGTTGCACAAATTACCGGCGGTATTATTGAACGTGGTAGTAAAATGATTCGTGGCAATGTGCCAGAAGAACTGGATTTCGTAATGAAGAATAGAACAGTTTTATCATCTGATATTTTGCCCCCTGATACTTTTATGGGAAAACTTACCCAAAAAATCGGTGAGCGTATACCAGTCATGGGCACTGGTGGAATACGTGCAAAACAACAAATTGGGAGAGAGGATGCCGTTAAGGAACTTATGGCTGATTTTGAAATCGATGATAAGTCTGAATTTGGATCAAAAATAATAGAAAGCGCGGCACGTATGTTTGCAAAATCAAAAAAACGTAGTGACGAATTACGTGCTGATGCAGTCCAGCAACTTAATGTGTTAGGTGAAAAAATCCCAACCAAAACACTTGCGGTGATCGACGAACAGCTTACTAAAATCAAAGGACAAGGTGCATTAGCCGATAAAGCATTAATAAAAAACCTTAATAATATTAAATCAGAAGTTGCATCAGGCAATTTTGAAAAATTAAAAGATATACGCACAATAATATTTGATATGCAAATCGATGTCTCCGGAATGAAAAGTCCAATGCGTCAAGGTGCAGACAGATATTTGAAACCGATTTCAGGTGCTCTTTCAGATGATTTGATCGAAATATCAAAAGAAATTCCAGATGCCCAGCGAAAATGGAAAGCATCGAATAAAATATATCGTGGCAACTATACTAAAGCTAAAGAAACTGAATTAAAAAAACTCTTAACTAAAGGTACTTTAACTCCTGAAATTGTTGAAACTACGCTAAGAACAGGAAAAAAATCATCATTAAGAAGATTAAATGCCAATCTTGACGCTGAAGGGCGGAAAGGTGTTAGACAACAAATTTTAAAACTTGCTGTTGATAAAGCAATAACTGACGATTATATTAATCCCAACGCTTTTAAAACTGCGTTGGATAAAAGTAAGGATCAGATTAATATATTTTTCAAAGGATCGGATAAAAAACAGCTCAAAGGTATCCAAAAATTCTTAACAATTACTCGGCGCGCACAAGATGCCGGACAAGATATTGCGAGTAAACAGGAAGTATGGGGGGCAACTTTGATGGGAGGGGGTTTAAGCGCGGGAAATCTTCTTGGCAAAGCGGCCGCAATGGCAGGGGGCATAGGTCTGGTTGCACGGACATATGAAAGTAAACCTATTCGAACATTACTTATAAAATTAGCAAATGCCGAAAAAGGAAGTGCATTAGAAGCTAATTTAATTAAAGGTATCAAAAATGCAATTATTGCTCAAACTGAAAAGGATATTGAAGACTAAACAAACTAACAACATTGATGACGAGCATCAATGTTTAACATTATTGAATTTGTTTTAACTAAACTCAAGTCTATGGAAATCATGTTCTTTTTCCATGTCAGAAAGTAATTCTTCGTATAATCGATCTTGTAGTAATTGATCGCGTATGAATGCTTTGTTGAACTCTGGATCCATGCCGCTTACTTTATATTTAAGTTCATCGATTTTATCTATATAGTTAGACCGTTGTAATTCAAGTTTTGATACAAGTTCTGTTACCCGTGATCTCGCCATCCAGATTTCATGGGTTCTTTCTTTAAAATGTCCGATTATTGCAATAATCATAATAATCAACCCAATGATGTGATTATAAGTGAAAGTAAATGTGACAATATCAATATCTAAAAAATCCATAATAAACCCCTTAGTTGAATATTATTTATGAATATCATAGTTAACTCCAAACAATATGTCAAGTTAATTGTGATATCTCATAAATACACACTATATATATGTTTATAAACTTTAAAGGAACACCAAAAAATGACAATAGGAACAACAAGATCGGATTCCGGCTTTCCAAAAATCGCATCCGTTGCGGATATGAAAGAAATGGATCTACAACTCGGCTTAGTTGTCGAAACAATCGCGTATCTATCGAATTGGTCTGCGACAAACTCTGAGCCAACAGGTGGGGGAATTTATAATATAGTAACAGTAAGTAATTATTTGGCGATAACAGGTCTCGCCTCCGTAAACGAAACCACAGACCACACACTTGACAACGGCAGTGTTGCAATGTTACAACGTGATGGTGTTAAAACCAACACACAGGCAGGCACAGCCGGCGTAATAAATCAAACCATAGCTGGACTTAACCCAACGTTTTCAGTATGGGATTCAGCTTTGAATGTGTTTGAAGTCGGAGGAAATAGTGCTCTCTCATCAGAGTTAGCTGTAGGTACAGGTTCAGGTTTGCTTTCAATGCAGAATGCTCATTACGACGGCGCGTGGAAATATATTTCAGAAGATGAAGCTTCATATTCTTATCAATCTGGTGGGAATCACGTTCATTTATCTACCGTTTCGGGATCAGCGGCGAGTACAATTTCGTGGACTGAAATATCAAGAATGGGACTCTCAGCAAGTGGTGCGAACGTTTTAAGTGTCGGCAAATCAACAATTGCACCATTCCAGGGAATATATAGCGTCCTACAAATCGGTAATGAGTCGGCTTTGATGTCTAATACTGCCCCTGGCGCCGGCAACCAATTTTATCAAATGAATAATGCATACCTTTCAACTGATGGATGGAAATATTCTAGTACCGACGAGGCCACGTTATATCGATCAGTGGATGGCGCCCATTCATTTTTTTCTGCTCCATCGGGATCAGCCACGAATTCAATTTCTTGGACTGAAATATCAAGAATGGGATTAAGTTCCTCTAATTCATCTCCGATATTATCTGTCGGGCGGGCAACAATTGACGATTGGGGGAGTGGAAGGCCAGCGATTCAGTTGGGGGGGAATTGTACTCTGATGTCGAGCACAGGCCCAGGTGGGCTAAATATTCAAAATAATGCATACTTCAATGGCTCAACTTGGAAGTATATTTCAACTAATGCTGCGGCGCAATATCAGGTATCGCCTGGTTTGCATGTGTGGTATGCAGCGAATTCGGGATCGGCTGGCGCAGATTTGACGTGGACTGAATCGATGAGAATCGACTCTGACGGACGGCTTTCAATCGGGAAAACTAATCCAAGTTCAGGCGTTGCTGGCGTAACAATTTTTGAAGATGGCCGGGTAAATATGACTAGGGCTGGGTATACGCTTAATCTCAATCGATTAACATCGGCGGGGGTCACGGCACAGTTTTTATATATTGGTGGTATTGTGGGAAATATTTCGGTGGCGTCTGGTACAACTACTTTTAATTCAACATCTGATTATCGCTTAAAAGAAAACGTTTCAGATTTAACGGATGGATTATCAAACGTGAATTTGTTAAAACCAAAACGTTTTAATTTTATTAATGATGAAGAAAAAGCTGTTATGGATGGATTTTTAGCACATGAAGTTGTGTCAATTTTACCGATGGCAGTTCAAGGTCAGAAGGATTTACTTGACGAAGATGGTGAAATTGATCCTCAATCAATGGATGCTTCTAAATTAATACCAATGATGGTTTCCGCAATTCAGGAAATGAGTAGAGAAATTACTGATTTAAAATCGAAGATGCGACATTAAATAAACTCGAAGAGTTTTAAACTGTAACGAAAAAAGGAGGTATTTAGCCTCCTTTTTTATTTAAAATAAATACAACGTATGGTATGTGCTAAAATAATACATTATCACTACACGGATAATATGTTTTCAAACCTCACAATTGCTGTTCACGGTGATACATTTGTGTTAAAGCTATTTCTGCGGCGTAGTGAGATATGTAGATTATTCAAAATATCAGAGGTAATGAATGTAATCGACTGTAAATGTATTGTGGAATACCATGGAATTATAGAAGGATATTCCAAATATACCTTTGTCAAGACATGTGATTAATCAAATACCCAGTATGTTTACATGTACATTTACTTCATCTAATACTTGATGCCATACTTCATTTCTTACTTCATTTAATACGTGCTTCTTAATAATTTTCATTCTTCAGTCCATACTTGAAGTCTTACTTCAGTCCATACTTCACTCCATACTTCATTTCTTACTTCAGCCCATGCTTCACTTCTTACTTTATCCCATACTTCATGCCTTACTTCAGTCCATACTTCATTTCTTACTTCATCCTTAATAATTTTCATTTACTTCATTCCATACTTGCTTCTTAATAATTCTCATTCTTCATTCCATACTTCATTCCATGCTCTACTTCTAAATATTAGTGCATGAGCATTAATATCTGTTAAATATTGACACATAAGTGTCAATATCTGTTAAATAAACTCATTATTGAGTTTATCCTTTAAATATTGACGCTCATGCGTTAATATCTGTATTCTAATCTGTTCTAAGCTCATTTAACCACAAAGTAATACTATGGCATAGGTAAGTCCTAATTATCGCTTAGAATCGTTTAATAAACATTGCATTAAACTCATCATTTACTTTATGAAATAAAATCAAGATATTTGCTTCCTTACTTCACCCCACGCTTCACCCCACGCTTCAGTCCATACTTGATGCCATGAATCATCGAATGGTTCATTATCCCACGCTTCATCCCATGAATCATCCCATACTTTATCCCACGCTTTATCCCATATGTCCCGAACTTCTTCCCGCCATACTTCACTTCTTACTACGTCTCTTGCATCTTCCCATATGTCTTCGCATATTTCTTCGAATGTTTTATCCCATGAATCATCCCATGTTTTACTTCTTAATGTGTCTCTTGGTTCATTTTTTGCTTCAGTCTTAATAATTTTCATTTGCTGCACCCCTTACTTCATTTAATACTTCTAAATATTGGTGCTCATGCACCAATATATTGTTAAATATTGACACATAAGTGTCAATATCTGTTAAATAAACTCATTATTGAGTTTATCCTTTAAATATTGACACATAAGTGTCAATATCTGTTAAATATTATAGCATATATTTGATTAGTAATCCTACCTTTCAATGCGACAAAAAGATGGTGGCGCGCTTGAATAGTTGTAACGTTGCGATATATAGCTATGGACATGGACGGAGCTTGTATTTTATGTTTGATTAGTATCATGCTCCATACTCTTCAATGTAACTTTTTGATCCTTTTACGTATTCCAATCCCTCTATTCCATTAATTATATAAGCACACATCGTATAGATTTCAAAATCGCTTACATTTGTAAGTTCATGTATAGATTTCAAAAATGGTGGAATGTGGGATAGTTTTACTTCGAACGAATTCCACCCTCGCGTTTGCACCAAGTCTAAAAGTTCAAAGTATTTTGATTGAGCCATAGGCATCCCGTTTGCAATCCCCGCTTGGACTTCATAATATTGATTTAGATCGTAAGCAAAATTAGCACATAAGAGATATAACGTTTGATTAGTATCAAAATATTTGACTTTTGAATTGTTGCACAAGTCTTTAAAATTCATCATGTGGCTGGGACGAGCATTAGTTTTTAAATTCATCATTGTATTATTCCTTTATTTAAGATTCACGTACGTGAATCTTTTATTTAAATATTGACACATAAGTGTCAATATATTGTTAAATATTGGTGCATGAGCACCAATATATTGTTAAATATTAATAATAAAATCTTCGATTTTATTATTCTTTTCGTTAATCATATCCAAAATCTCATTTACTCCAGCCTCATTCTCATTTCTTGTAGGGTCGCTATACCCTTCTAATATTTTTGTTTTACTTGAATTTTTAACAACGTTGAACCCACCACGGTTTAGCTGGGATTCAAAATTTTGACGATTACCGACGTATTCTTTGCCAAAGTCCTTGCAAAATAATTGATACTGTATCCAAACGGTTTTGAATGATAATTTAGAATTTGGTTCTTTATTGTATGTCTCAAGCATGAATTGCGAAATCACATTATTCTCATCGAGATAGTTTGACGTCTCTTTATTAATTTTTTCGGGTATATGGAATCCTTGTGCGTTGTAAATCCTCGCGCCATTTAGCAACCATTTATAGATTTCATTTTTTTCTTTAATCAATTTCTGTTCAATATCGAGATCAATATTCTCTTTTTTGATTTTTGCATTGAATGGGATTAGAACCATTCTACGTCCGATGGCGTAATCATTACCATCAATATTTGGTTTATTATTTGTTAATAATATTTGTGTGGCTTGCGGCTTGAATTGAAAAGGTGAACCGTAAATGTGTCGTGCCGTTAGGGTATCGTTGCCCAGCAGCGTTTTCACTAAGCCTGATGCTAGACGGTCTCCGTGTTCACTTTCGTTAGTAATACAACACCGTTTGCCCTTCAGCAACGCCAGTCTGTATTCTATGTTTGTTTTCGAATTTGTGGTGATTAGGTCGGCGGCGGACATAGAAACTGATAGGTCGCCTAATATATGGAGTAATATTGATATCAATGTGGATTTGCCGTTCGAACCGGTGCCCGTAAATATAAAAAGTTTAGATTTGTCATAACTGCCGACAAGACATGAACCTAATACCACTTGAATGAAATTAATTATTTCGCTGTCGTTTTGGAAAATAGTATTAAGCATTTTTAAAAATACAGGGCAATTGTATTGCTGTGAGTTGATGTGATCTTTAATTGTTTTAGTGTTTGATAAAATGGTGTAATCAGTGTCTACATTTAATGTGGACGTAACCATATAAGTGGGGCATGGGGGGATGATGGAATCTGCTTTTAAGTCGAAATAGCTGTCTTTAGTAGCAATTAGCGTAGGGTTGGTGTCGAATTCATTAATTGATTTGACGTAATTTGGTTCAGAGGGTAAGAGAGACATTATATTTTTAATTTTTGGAGCACTGCCCAATAATTTGATATATTTAATAAGATTTTGATAGGTTAAAATGTGTTGTTGTTGCACAGGTTTAAATTTTGATAGCTTAAAATCGGATTTTAATACAAGATACTCTATATATGTGTCGTCATATGTTGAAGCTATATCTCGAATGAGTTGATTGTATGCGTCAAGGTCTGTGGTGATTAATGAGTCGATGAAATCATAATGGTCTTCTTTTTTATAATTTGGATACGATTTTAAGAGTAGTTTGTGATTGAAAGTTGCGTTTGCTGCAACATAGTGCTTTATGCTCAAGCTCATCATGCGTAGAATCTTTGAGTAATGATCACGAACGAGTTGTATAAGCTTGTAAGCTTGATCACCAGGAATTACTTCAAATTTAACATCATTCCATATTGCTATCTCTGACCCTTCAGAGACTTTAAAAACAACCCCACGGGTGAGATAAACTAATAGTTCAGCGGTTGAGTTATCGTCAATGTTTTGAGTGATTTGATGGTTGTTAAGATCAAATATCGCTTCATATTTGTCTAAAATATTAGCATACTTTACATCAGGTAATGTAAAGGATGGTGAATACGGTTTGTCAGAATTTGGATAATTTTGAGGGGTCAGGAAAATAGTTGCGTCTAATAGTGTGTCAATGTTCATTTTTGGTGTGTTCCTTTAAATAAACTCATTTTTGAGTTTATTCTTTACATTTAAATATTGACACATAAGTGTCAATATCTGTTTTATTTTAAGAGATTAGGGGAACACTACCCCCCCTAACCAGTAGATAAACACACAATAGTCGGGGTAGAAATGACCTTTAACTCTACCGACATTAAAAGATTCTGTCAAAGATTTAGGAATCTCTGATGAATCTCTATATGAGTTAAAGGTTAATGCATGAATTTTTTATTTTATTTTAGTGTTAAAATTAAGTGCTGCTTATCTATATCTATATGTATTTAGTCATGTGAAATAAATAATGTGTATGAGTTATGACTAAACTAAAAAGTATATATAGGTAGTTAATTAATGATTTATATACTTAGACGAGTAGTATATCATAGTAATCAAAGACTTGCAATTGATTTGTTATGGACAGATATTAGTGCATGAGCACTAATATTTAACTGATAATGGACAGATAATGGACAGATAATGGACAGATAATGGACTGGGAATGGACTGGGAATGGACAGATATTGCTCCACTTTAATCTTTAGGTTTCATAAAAATGGACTGGTCATGGACTGATATTTGACTGAATTTTTCAGAATATTTCTCTGAAAGTTCATTTTCGAGTTTTTTTGAAAAACGTAGAATAATGTAACTTGCTCAAGATATGGGTTTTTTTGTGGTGTTCTGAATCTTTTTTCATAATCTCTAATTTTTCAGAACGTTTTTCAGAACGTTTTATTGAGGAGTTATGGTAGCTGTAGCCCTGTTTTCTGAATATATGAA
>QIKQ01000014.1 GCA_003233075.1 Gammaproteobacteria bacterium | reverse complement strand
GACACTATGTCGAGCGCTTGGACCGAGTGAAAACGTGTCATAGTATGCAATTGGGCCGTCGCAGTAGACGGGCTGTGAGAAATGCGGGCTAAGTCGGTTTAGTCATTAAGCCTATATCTACGTAAGACTTTACTAAAAACAATGTTAACTTAAATAATAATATTCCTAATTTTTGATGCCAAAACCAAACTAATCATGCGCGGTATAATATTTGCTTTTCCTTCTACTAAGATAGAAAAAAGTCACCTAATTGACTGATTTTTCATTCGATTTAATAAGTGATTTGACTTAAATGAAGCTATCTAATCGTTTACAAACCTCTCCGTGATGTGGTTTAGAACGTCGCTAAAAATAATCTTCACGAAATAAGCGTAGGCAAATATGACAGCTCAGGGTATGGCTACATCAAATAAAAAAGGCGGCGGTATAGTTGCACCAGTAATGTTGGTTGCATTGCTAGCAATGATTATTGTGCCATTGCCGCCAATTGCGCTCGATATTTTATTTACATTTAATATTGCCCTGTCGTTAATTGTATTATTAGTTGCGATCTATGTTCTCAAACCATTAGATTTCGCGGTTTTTCCTTCAATACTGTTAGTCACCACCTTATTGAGGCTTGCCTTAAATGTGGCGTCGACGCGCGTTGTTTTACTTGAGGGTCATACTGGTACTGATGCCGCCGGACAAGTTATTCAAGCTTTTGGTGAATTCGTAATTGGCGGTAACTATGCAGTTGGCTTAGTTGTATTTTCTATTTTAGTCATAATTAATTTTGTTGTGGTAACAAAAGGTGCGGGTCGAATTGCAGAAGTCACAGCACGCTTCACATTAGATTCTCTGCCCGGAAAACAAATGGCTATTGATGCCGACCTTAATGCTGGCTTAATAGATCAAGACGAAGCTAAGATTAGACGAGAAGAGGTTCGTGGTGAATCTGATTTCTATGGTGCAATGGACGGCGCTAGTAAATTTGTTCGTGGTGATGCTATTGCTGGTTTGCTTATTTTATTTATTAATATTATTGGTGGTCTTGCCATAGGCATGGCGCAACATGGTTTAGATTTTTCCAGCGCGATGCATAATTATGCTTCTTTAACTATTGGCGATGGTCTGGTAGCACAAATTCCTTCTCTTGTTATATCCACTGCTGCAGCGATCATTGTAACACGTGTGTCAACTAGTCAAGACATGGGTGAGCAAGTGGTTTCTCAATTGTTTAAAAATACCAGGCCATTGTACATCACAGCTGGGATTCTCGGTGGCATGGGTATAATTCCCGGTATGCCAAATCTTGCCTTTTTAACATTGAGTGGTATCTGTGCGGCAGGCGCTTACTATCTCGATCAGAAACAAAAGGAAGAGACAGCTCAAGAAATAGCAGTTCAAGAACAAGAACCTCCTCCAGCACAAGATGTTGATCTTAGCTGGGATGATGTTAGTAGCGTTGACATTATAGGTTTAGAAGTTGGCTATCGTCTAATTCCGCTGGTTGACACCAATCAAGGTGGAGAACTAATGGCTAAGATCAAAGGAGTAAGAAGAAAGTTGACCCAAGAACTGGGTTTTCTGATTCAATCTGTGCACATTCGCGACAACCTTGATTTAAATCCTAATATATATCGAATTCTATTATTTGGAGTTCCGATTGGCGAAGCAGAATTATACCCTGATCAAGATATGGCGATTAACCCTGGACAGGTATTTGGATCCATTCAAGGTACAGCTACCAGGGATCCAGCCTTTAACCTAGAAGCATATTGGATTGATTCTTCGCAACGAGAAAACGCACAAACATTAGGTTATACAGTAGTTGACCCAAGTACGGTTATAGCAACACACTTAAGCCAGCTTCTTCAATCTCACGCAAGTGAATTATTAGGCCATGAAGAAGTACAAAAATTATTAGATAACCTTAGTAATGTCGCTCCAAAATTGGTGGAGAATTTAGTTCCGTCAACAATTGCAATCAATGTGTTTGTTAAGGTTTTACAAAATTTATTATCAGAACAAATACCCATACGTGATTTACGTACTATTGCAGAAACTCTCGCTGAGCATGCTCCTAGAAATCAAGATCCAAATTACTTAACTTCTGTGGTGCGTGCGTCTTTGGGTAGATCAATAGTTCAATTAATCAATGGAATGGAAAAGGAATTGCCTGTAATGACCTTTGATCCTTCACTGGAACATTTATTGCAGCAGTCACTTTCATCCACTTCTGAGGGGGAGATGGGTTTAGAGCCTGGACTGGCAGAGCAATTACAGGAATCCCTTGCAAGTAATGCAAAGCAAATAGAAGCGGCGGGTCAGCCAGCAGTCTTATTAACTGCGCCTTCTATTCGACCATGGTTAGCACGCATGATCAAATACACAATACCTGGATTATTTGTTTTAGCGTACAACGAGGTACCTGATGATAAACAAATTAAAGTGGTCAGCGTGATTGGACAGCAGTTAAATGCGCCAGTGCAATAATACACGGTAAAACATGATGTTGAGGTAGTTACGATGAAAATTAAACGTTTTAAAGCACCTGATATGAGACAGGCTATTAAGATGGTTAGGGAAGAGCATGGCGCTGATGCTGTCATATTATCAAATCGAAAAGTAAAAGATGGAATTGAAATTATATCCGCTATTAATTATGATGAAAGCGCAGTTGAGAAAATGTTATCACCTGATAAATCGAATACAGCGCAAGTTCAATCTAATCATGTCGCAAGCTCCTTAGCGAAAAACACAGAAGGTGATGTTAGTGATGTTAGTGATGTTAGTGATGTTAGTGATGTTAGTGATGTTAGTGATTTTAGTGTAAATACAAACGAATTAAATGAGTTTAAGAAAAACACTCAAAATTACCAAGACAGTGAGTTAACATCCGACTTAGAGGATAGCAGTTATAATTTTAGTTCAGAAGCTCAAGTAAAAAGTAGTCGCTATCAAGTCGAGCAAACCAATCCAGCTCAAGTAAAACAAAATGAAGCAGTAAAAAAAGTTACGTTAAAAAGTGAAATAAATCGGGAAATTAAATCTCATAAACGAGATCTAGAAGTGGTTGCAATGCAACGAGAACTAGATACCTTAAAAGGTATTTTAAATACTCAAATTGCTCAACCTTCTCAATTGGCAATTCCACACATTCACCCAAGTCATAACGGAATCTTTGCTCGCTTACAAGAGCTAGGTATACGTTCGGATTTATGTCATGAAGTACTTCAACAGCTACCGTTGTCAAGCGAAGTGAATGAAGGTTGGCGAAAAGCACTGGCGCTTTTGGCTCATCGTATCAGCATTGTTGACGAAGATATTTTAGAAACTGGGGGTATAGTTGCGCTAGTAGGTTCAACTGGCGTAGGAAAAACAACTACGTTAGCTAAATTGGCAGCAAGGTTTGTTTTGAAACATGGTCGAGATAAGGTGGCCCTCGTTTCAATCGACAATTATCGAATTGCTGCGCAAGATCAAATTATTAGTTATGGGCAAATGATTGGTGTACCTGTTTATTTGGCCTCAGGTAAAGCAGAATTAAAAACCATATTAAGCGATTTATATGACAAACAACTCGTGTTAATTGACACTGCGGGTGTCGGTCAAAGAGATAAGCGAATAGGTGAGCAATTTTCACTCTTAGCGTCAATGCCCTATGAAATCAGTAATTACTTAGTGTTATCAGCGAATACGCAAGAGTCGGCCCTAAGTCAAATAGCGAAAACTTATTCTCAATTTGATATAGCAGGTTGCTGTTTATCTAAAATGGATGAGGCTGTGAGCTTAGGTGGTTTACTATCGATAATTGCAAAATATGAATTTTCAGTTGGATATATAAGCGAAGGTCAAAGAGTTCCTGAAGATCTTCAAAAAGCGAGACCCTACAGTTTAGTAAGCAAGGCAGTCACATTAATGCAACAGGCAGAGATATTATCGAACTCAAATACCAATTCATTTGGCAAGAATGAGGAGCATTATAATGCTCATGCCTCATAGGACTAATATGCAATCACAACTACTTAAAAAATCTAATTCAAGTAAGCCGGTGCAGGTCATAGCAGTGACCAGTGGTAAAGGTGGTGTAGGCAAAACAAA
Source organism: Gammaproteobacteria bacterium (assembly GCA_003233075.1). Classification (GTDB taxonomy): domain Bacteria; phylum Pseudomonadota; class Gammaproteobacteria; order SZUA-21; family SZUA-21; genus SZUA-41. Next base: position 20,820 of record QIKQ01000014.1, on the reverse strand, counting down.
TGTCTCAGCAAATTTAGCGACGGCGATGGTAGCTAATGGTAAAAACGTATTGCTCCTAGATGCGGATATGGGGTTAGCAAACATTGATGTCATGTTAGGTTTAAGACCTACGTATAATTTGTCACATGTCATCAGTGGAGAGCAAAGCCTTACAGATGTTATTGTTGAGGCGCAATGTGGACTAAAGATTATTCCGGCTGCATCGGGAATTAAACAGATGACGGATTTAAGTCCAGTTCAACATGCTGGTTTAATCCATGCTTTTAGTGAACTTGAAGATGATATCGATGTTTTATTAGTTGATACTGCAGCAGGCATTTCCGATTCTGTGATCAGCTTTTGCCAGGCTGCACAAGAGGTCCTTGTTGTTGTCTGTGACGAGCCAGCGTCATTAATTGATGCATTTGCATTAATAAAGGTACTTAATCGAGACAATGGCGTTCAACGTTTTCATATATTAGCCAACAAGACAAACAGCTCCCAAGAAGGTCGCGACATTTACTCAAAATTACTCAATGTAGCGGATCGATACCTAGATATTACCGCAGATTATTTAGGGGCAATTCCATATGATGATTATTTAAAAAAATCAGTTAAGCAACAGCGTCCAGTGGTCGATGCATATCCTAGAAGCCGTTCAGCAATTGCATTTAAGAATTTGGCACAGAAGGCCGATAAGTGGCCTAGATTGGATAGCCCAGGGGGTCATTTAGAATTTTTTGTAGAACGCCTTATTCGATCAAATCACAGTGAATCGGAGTTTCATAAATGAATGGATATGCGATGTACGCGTCAATAGATAACTCAGAACAACACGAACTAGTTGAAAAACATGTTCAACTGGTTAAACGAATTGCTTACCACTTAGTAAGCCGTTTGCCTCCTAGTGTTCAAGTCCAAGACCTAATACAGTCAGGTATGATTGGTTTATTAGAAGCCTCCAAAAATTATAATCCCTCACAAGGTGCTAGTTTTGAGACTTACGCTGGAATACGAATTAGAGGCTCAATGTTAGATGAAATTCGTCGATCAGACTGGACACCAAGATCAGTCCATCGAAAAGTACGTATGGTCGCAGAAGCGGTTCGTGGCATCGAAAATGAAAAAGGCAGAGATGCAAGAGATGCAGAAGTTGCTGAAGTATTAGAACTCTCAATCGAAGACTACCATAAAATATTACAAGATGCGGCAGGATGTCGTGTGTTTAGTTTTGACGACCCATCAGTTGTAAATGATGATATAGATGCCCCTAAGCAAGAGAATAAGGTTGGTCCCTTGGAAGCACTTCAAAAGCAGAATTTTCAAAATTCGCTTGCAAAGTCCATTGAGGGATTGCCAGAGAGAGAACGATTAGTTATGTCGCTTTACTATGATGAAGAATTAAATTTACGCGAAATTGGTGAAGTACTTGGTGTGAGTGAGTCACGTGTATGCCAAATACATGGTCAGGCATTGATTCGATTACGATCAAGAATGGTGGAATGGTTTCCTGCTAATAATGAGGAATAATAGTTAATTAACATAAATACAGAGCCTCGGATATGTCACTTGATAAAGAAATGAAAATCCTGATTGTAGATGATTTTTCTACTATGAGACGTATTATTAAAAATTTGTTAAGGGATTTAGGTTTTAATAATACTCAGGAAGCGGATGACGGCAAGACTGGCCTACCTATGTTACAAGGGGGTACTTACGATTTCTTAGTGACTGACTGGAATATGCCCGGTATGTCTGGAATTGATTTACTTAAAGCGGTACGTGTAGATGATAATTTAAAGTCATTACCAGTTTTAATGGTGACGGCTGAGTCAAAACGAGACCAGATTGTTGAAGCGGCACAGGCTGGCGTAAACGGCTATATAGTCAAACCGTTTACGGCAACGACCTTAAAAGAAAAAATTGAAAAAATATTTGAAAGGTTGGAAAATTCGTGAGTAATACAGCAAAAAAAATTGACGATGTCAGTGATGAGTTGTTAGTTCGTGCGCGAAAATTAGTAGTAAATCTAGAAAATGGCAATACTGAAAGTATTGAATCCGACATTGATGAATTAACGCGATTGCGTGAGTCAGATCTATTTCAAGAATTAGGCAAATTAACTCGTCAACTACATGAGTCACTTAATAATTTTGAGGTTGATTCCAAAATTACAAACATAACCGAAAGTGAAATACCAGATGCCAAAGCGAGGCTCAATCACGTTATATCAATGACAGAGAATGCGGCCAATAAAACGATGGATGCATTAGATTCCGCGATGCCAATCTCAGAAAAATTAGAGAAAAGAAGTCAAGAAATTCATGAAGAATGGAGTAAGTTTCGTTCACGTGAAATGTCAGTGGATGATTTTAGAAAAATGAGTAAAAAACTAGATAAATTTTTTCCTGAAATTAAGGACGCTAGTCAATCAATGCATTCTTATATGAACGATATCATGATGGCGCAAGATTTTCAGGATTTAACTGGGCAAATTATCCGTAAAGTTATTAATTTGGTGCAAGAGGTTGAAGACAGCTTGGTTGAACTTATTAAGTTATCAGGTAAAAAGACAACTGAGGAAGAGGTGAAAGAGATTTCAACGCAAACTAGTGATTCAAAAGGACACGGTCCTCAGGTACCCGGGATTGATCATGGCAGTACCGTTGATAGTCAAGATGACGTCGATGAACTTTTATCTAGTTTAGGTTTTTAGGAGCATTATCGTGGATTTTGGTGATGATGACGAAATACTACAAGATTTTTTAGTCGAAGCCGGCGAAATTCTTGAATTACTTGGTGAGCAGTTAGTAGAGCTTGAGCAAAGGCCAGAGGATTCTGAACTGCTGAATGCGGTTTTCCGTGGTTTTCACACTGTAAAAGGTGGTGCTGGTTTTTTAAATATTGTAGCAATGATTGATGTATGCCATCGCGCTGAAGATGTGTTTAATGTACTTAGACAGGGCGAGCGAGTTGTCGATGCGGAATTAATGGATGCGGTACTCAAGGTACTTGATATTCTGAACGAGCAATTTACGCAATTAAATGAAGGTGAGCAGCCTGTAGAAGCGGAAGCTTCTTTGCTGAAACGTCTCGAAGAATTTGCTCAGCCTGGTAATGTTAGTCCTAGCCCAATTTCGGCAACATCAGATGATTCAGCTGTAGATTTTATTGATAAGTCACCTTCAAGCAAGCCGTCAAGTGTATCGGGAAGTGATGATATTACAGAAGAGGAGTTTGAATCCTTATTAGACGCACTCGATACAAATCCTGCTGAGAGTAATTCAGATACGAATGATACTGTGGTCGCGCCATCGATTAAAAATGACGGCGATATCTCTGATGATGAATTTGAAGCTTTGCTTGATGATATCCATGGAAAAGGTCAACATCAAGATGCTGCTTCAAGTGCAAACAATAAAAAAGTACCGGCGGATAATGCCGATAAAGAGACGGTAAAACCAGCTCCAGTCACATCAGCGCCAAAACCTTCAGGTCAAAATGAAGACATTACTGACACTGAATTTGAAAATATATTAGATGTTATTCACGGCCAAGGGAAAATTAATACTTCTTCAATTGAAGCAGAAAAAGTTAAGTCCTCCATTAATAAAGTCAAATCAGCGCCTACGGCTACAGCGCAAGAAAAAGGAAAGGGTAAAGGCAAAGATGCAGAGGCAACGAGCGCCAAGCAAGTCAGTGTTAGAAGTTCTGATGCAACTGTTAGAGTTGATACCAAGCGACTAGACGACATTATGAATATGGTGGGCGAATTAGTATTAGTTAGAAATCGTCTTGATACTCTAAAAATAAAAATGAATGACGAAGATATTAACAAAGCAGTCGCAAATTTAGATATTGTTACTTCAGATCTTCAAGCCGCAGTAATGAAAACTCGAATGCAGCCTATTAAAAAGGTTTTTGGTCGCTTTCCTCGAGTTGTGCGTGATTTAGCGAGAAACTTAAAAAAAGAAGTTAATTTGGAATTAATGGGAGAGGAAACTGATTTAGACAAAAATTTAGTTGAAGCGCTTGCCGATCCTATGGTGCATTTGGTTCGAAATTCAGTTGATCATGGCGTTGAAATGCCAGACGAACGAGAGAGTGCAGGGAAGAAGAGAGCCGGGACTATCGTTTTATCAGCTGCGCAAGAAGGCGATCATATACTGCTAACTATCGAAGACGATGGTGCAGGTATGGATGCTAATTTACTGAGAAAAATAGCGGTTGAAAGAGGGGTGATGGATAAAGACGCTGCGGCTAGATTAGATGACAGCGAAGCTTTTAATTTAATATTTGCACCTGGTTTTTCTACAAAAAGTAAAATTTCGGATATATCTGGCCGTGGTGTTGGTATGGATGTAGTTAAAACTCGCATCTCGCAGCTTAATGGAACTATTGATATTGAATCCGCTAAGGGTAGAGGAACAAAAATTAGTATTAAGTTACCTCTAACTCTTGCAATATTGCCAACATTAATGGTGAAAGTGGCAGATAGAACCTTTGCTCTACCTTTGTCTAGTGTAAATGAAATATTTTCTATCGAATCTCATAATACAAATATGGTAGATGGTCAGCTAGTTATTATGGTTAGAAATAAAGCGATGCCGCTGTTTTATTTGTATAAATGGTTAGCAAAAAAAGGGGTTGAGTCGCCTGAACATTCAGATCAAGTAGTTGTTGCTAACGTAGGTAATCAAAAGGTTGGATTTGTCGTAAATCAAGTGGTGGGTCAAGAGGAAGTAGTGATTAAACCACTAGGTGCCATGCTACATGGTTTACCAGGTTTTGCTGGCGCGACGATTACAGGTGATGGTCGTATAGCTCTAATTTTAGATATCCCTAGTTTAATGAAAGCCAGAGTGAATGCTGCTTAGCTTTGAGTACAGTTTATTAAGCGGAATTATAATTTTATAGCCTAAAAAATATTATTTTAATTGTAAGTTTAAAGTTAAGGAGTACTAAATGCCTGTAAAGGTATTAGTCGTTGATGATTCGAGTTTCTTCCGAAAGCGGGTTTCGGATATGCTTGAAGGTGATGCTCGATTTAAAGTGATTGGTGTTGCCAAAGATGGCAATGAAGCAATTACGAAAACCAAAGACTTAAAGCCAGATGTTATTACTATGGATGTTGAAATGCCAGTGATGGATGGAATTACGGCAGTAAAGCGTATTATGTCTTCTTGTCCCACTCCAATTCTTATGTTTTCTTCGTTAACTCGGGAAGGCGCGCAAGCAACATTTGAAGCACTGGATGCGGGTGCTGTAGACTATTTACCAAAAAACTTTGAAGACATTTCAAAGCAGCTAGATGAGGTAGCAAGAGTCCTTCGTGCACGAGTTTGGGGTATTGGTATTCGAGGTTTACCGAAAGCAAGAAAAGCACCGCCGCCACCTAAAGCTGAGGCACGTCCAACAGACGTCGTGCCTCGTTCTTCTTCAGCAGTACTTTCTCGTCAGTCTAAAGTTTCTGGTATTACTCAAAAAATTAAACAGCTGGAATTAATCGCTATTGGGTCATCTACTGGCGGGCCTGTTGCTGTGCAAAATATTATGCAAGCATTGCCAGAGAATTTTCCAGTTCCCATATTGTTAGTGCAGCATATGCCACAATCTTTTACTGCTGCTTTTGCTGAACGTATGAATAAATTATGTGAAATAAATGTTCGTGAAGCAAAAGATGGAGATATACTAAAACCAGGTAGTGCTTTATTGGCGCCCGGTGGACAGCAATTGAAAGTGTTAAAACGTGGGCAAAATTATGTTGTAAAAATCGAAGTGGGCGATGTTGGCCAAACTTATAGACCTTGTATTGATTTAACCTTTTCTTCTATTGCGAAAGAAACCAATAACAAATGTTTAGGAATAATTCTGACTGGCATGGGTGCTGACGGACGTGAAGGTGCTAAAGAACTTAAAAGTAAAGGTTCTACAATTTGGGCACAAGACGAGGCCTCATCGGTAATCTATGGTATGCCTATGGCGATAGCAAAAGCTGGCTTAGCTGACAAAGAATTATCATTAGAAGAGTTCGCGCCGGCCTTAATTAAGGTAGCGTAAATGGACTTTTTAACAATTATTGGCATTGTCGTTGCCTTTGGCGCTATCTTGGGAGGCAATATACTCGATGGTGGCCATACCAGCTCTCTAATCCAACTCACTGCATTTGTTATTGTTATGGGTGGCACGCTTGGCGCCGTCATGGTTCAGTCGCAAATGTCTATTTTTTTCCGTGCATTAGGAATGATTAGATGGGCTGTCTTCCCTCCTAAATTAGAACCTGAAGCTGCTATTGAACGCATCGTAAACTGGTCAAATATTGCAAGAAAAGAAGGCCTTTTAGGCCTGGAAGCAATTGCAGAAGATGAAAAGGATATTTTTGCACGTAAGGGATTACAGTTACTTGTCGATGGCAGCGAGCCTGAAATAATCCGTAGCATTTTAGAGGTAGAAGTCTCTGCCAAAGAACATACAGATACCGAAGCTGCTAAAGTATATGAAGCATTTGGTAGCTATTGTCCAACGATAGGAATTATAGGCGCGGTAATGGGTTTGATACATGTCATGAACAACCTATCTGATCCCAGCAAGCTTGGCAGTGGTATCGCAACTGCATTTGTGGCAACAATTTATGGAATTGGACTGGCAAATCTACTATTTTTGCCACTTGCCAACAAATTTAAATTTCTAGTGCATAAGCAAAGCCAGTTTAGAGATATGGTTATTGAGGGTGTTATTGCTATCGCTGAAGGCGAAAATCCAAGAAATATAGAATCCAAATTACAGGGTTATCTAAATTAATCGTATTTATCCTGCCAGTCGGTATAATCACAGCTCACTTTTTACTTCGTTTTTTTCTTAGTGTACTTTTATATACTATATTTAGAGGTCGATCATAACAAAATAGAGCCTATTTTAGCCTCTATTCTGATTAAGCTATTTTCCGTTACTAGATATTACATAAATGATCTCACATGCTTCGTGCTTGCCTGCAATGTAGGTAATTTGAAGAGACTTGAAATAACTAATTACAGCAAATGTAAAAAAAACTATTCTTGTCAAAGTGAAATTGTTATTCATAGCGTTAGCATCAGTAAATAATACTCCAATAATTATATTGAATTAGTAGTGGCATAAGATTTGCTGATTCTTCATTACTTTTACTCGAATAAATTATTGTTAGGCGTGTTATGGCGAGAAAGAAAAAACAAGAGGAACAGGGAAGTCATGAGCGATGGTTGGTTTCGTACGCCGATTTTATTACATTGTTGTTCGCGTTTTTTGTAGTGATGTATTCAGTTTCATCAGTTAATGAAGGAAAATATCGAGTTTTATCGGAATCAATGGAAGCATCATTTCGCTCCTCAAATCGATCAATACAGCCGATTCAAATTGGTGCGATTAAAAAATCAGTTCGAAAGGAAAAGAGTCATGGTACTTCTCCTATTGTGAGCTTAGGTTTGGCAAATTTACCTCCACCCAGGTTCAGTGAAAAAGAAGAAACGTTAGCGTCCGACAAACATATTAGCAAAGGCGAAGCTAAAGACAGTAAAGAAAGTAAAGCTAATAAGTTAACAAGAATATCAAAAGCCTTAGAAGATGCAATGCGGCCTCTGGTCAAACAGGGATTGATAGACATTAGTAAAAATGACGAATGGATAGAGGTTGAAATTAGCAGTAGTATTTTATTTCCTAGTGGTGAAGCACAATTATCACGGCAGTCTATACCCGTTTTAGAAAAAATAGCGAAAATATTGGGTCCGACTAATGCTTCGGTACATGTCGAAGGGTTTACCGATAATGTTCCAATAAACAATATTATTTATCCCTCAAATTGGGAATTATCTGCAGCAAGAGCGGCCAGCGTTGTTCACTTATTTACTAAAACTGGTGTTAATCCTAAACGCTTAGCGGCGACTGGTTTTGGCGAATACCAGCCTTTATCTTCGAATTCAACAGCGGCGGGGAGAAAGAAAAATAGAAGGGTGGTGTTAATCGTAAATTCGAATCCTTCTCCGCGTATATTTATTAAAAAAAAACCTAATCAAGGAAAGTCTAAGAATAAGAGTGAGATGCACAAGAAATCTAATATAAAAGAGAGCACTTTAATAGAACTAAATAGTCAAAAGGAAAACAAGGAAAGTTCAGTGAGAAAAGGTACTTTTAGAGTATTATCGAATCCCATTCAACTTCCAGGCATAGAACGTTAAGAAAGACTTAAGATGATTGGATAAAAGGTGTTTTTATGAAAATATGGAGTGTTACAAATCAAAAGGGTGGGGTGGGTAAAACCACCAGCGCAGTTTCATTAGCAGGAGCGCAAGCCTTACTTGGGCAGCGTACCTTATTAATCGATTTAGATCCGCAAGGTTCTCTAAGTACTTATTTCGGAATAAATCCTGAGAAAACTACAGAAAGTATTTATGAGGTTTTCACAGGTGAACAGATCAATCGAAAATCCTTGACACAACTTATTAGACCGACGGATGTGGATAATTTGTTTATTATTCCTGCCTCTCTGCGAATGGCTACATTAGACAGAAAAATATCAAGCATAGATGGAAAAGGACTTGTTGTTTCTCATTGCTTAGAGTATTTAACTTTGCAATTTGATCACATCTATTTGGATTGCCCGCCGACACTTGGTGTTTTAATGATTAATGCCTTGGCAGCATGTGATCATATTATTGTACCTGTTCAAACAGAATTTCTGGCAGTGAACGGGTTGAGGCGAATGCAAAGTACAATCAATATGATTGAACAATCACGCGGCTTTAAAGTAGATTATACAATTGTTCCAACTTTATTTGATCAGCGAACTAGAGCATCGATGCATAGCTTAGATACCTTGGAACAGGATTTTAATGATTTCCTGTCTCAAGAAATTATACCAGTTGACACTACGTTTCGAGATGCAAGTTTAGCGGGCTTGCCAATTAGTCATTACGGAAAACGCTCGAGAGGTGCAATTGCGTATCAAAACTTATGTATAGAGTTAGAAAAATTCGAATCTGTAAATCAGAAAGTAGAATCTATTTAGACTATTATAGGATTAAAAATGGAATCGGAAATGGAAAATAAAATCAATGAAGATAATGAAGTGTATTCTTTCATAGATTCACTCATTAGTAGACATTCGGCTGAAATATTAGATGCCGAATCAGAAACCAATGAAGTGAGTGTTGTCAATAATGAGAAGACGGAAATCCTGATGGACCATGCCATAAATCAGAATTACGAAAATAAGATTCTTGGCGGATGTAACATTGAGACGCAGCGAGTAGAGCAATGTAATCTAAAAATTTTACAAATAAATTCTGACGGTACGAATTCCGATGGTATTGAAGTGATTGAACTACCTTTGCCAGAGAGAAAACCAACTAAAAAATACCAGAAAACCAATACTAATAGGCATGAGGTATTTGACAATGAGGTAGTTCAGGAAAATCTTGAAACTAAGAAATCAGAAGATAAAAACAGGTCATTTTTGACTGCGACTATTGGTCGATTTGTTGTATTAATTGAAAAATCTAATATTTCGCAATTAAATCGAATTAATCCTGAAGATTTTATTAAAAAGGGCGATATTCCGAATAGGTTTAGAAAGGTTATTGAAATTAGAAGTCTATTGCAAGGTCATGTATGGCGCGATTTTCCCAGTGTTAAGAGTGGCTATTTCATATCATTAGTGGGGCAGGATTGGTCCTTGTATTTAGATTCTGTTAAAGATTTTACCATTCTTTCTAATGAGGAGGTACGCCTAAGTCGATTGTCCAAGAAGCACCTTTGGGTGAAGGGGGTAGTTATGGATCCGCTAAGGATTTGCATTAATCCCGAGTTATTGATTGAACATATTAGGCTTAATCAAAGTAATTCGATTAAAATTAGATGGCATGATTGATGCAATCTTATGCATGTATAATGTGCATTTAGCGAGAATGTCCAATATTTGACAACAATGTGTAGACGCTAAAACACACAGGAAATGAGGATTAGGCGATGAGCCAGGTAGCAAAAAAAAATGTTGGGGATGATCCTATATTACAATGGGTTACCTTTCGACTTTCAGAAGAAACTTACGGCATAAATGTCATGCAAGTAAAAGAAGTACTGCGTGTTACTGAAATAGCACCGGTGCCTGGTGCTCCAGAGTATGTAATGGGCATTATTAATCTCCGTGGTAACGTGGTTACAGTTATCGATACACGAAAACGATTTGGATTAGTCACTAGCGAAATGGATGATGCGACGCGTATTGTGATTATAGAATCTGATGAAAGTGTCGTAGGAGTATTAGTTGATAGCGTAGCTGAAGTTGTGGAGTTACGTCGATCCGAAGTAGAAATATCGCCCAATGTTGGAAATGATGAAAGTTCAAAATACATTGAAGGAGTGGCGACCTTTAATAAGGAATTATTAATCTTAGTCGATATTAATAAGTTACTTACCTCCGAGGAATGGCTGGAGGTAGGAGAGTTTGGATAAATGGTATTATGTCAGATGTAAATTCAATCAATCGAGTTACTCCAGCCCCTGTTCCTAAACGCGAACGTAAAAACCGCTATGTTAAAAAAAAGAATAAATCAAAGAAAGACAAAGACCATAATACCGAGAATAAGAAACAACAACCTGGACATTTAGATGAGTTCGTGTGAGCGTATTTATGTTTGAAAGCTACCTAATTTACATTATATTTTCGACCTTAGCCTTAATTGGCATAACGGTACCTTTTGTCGCTATTTCAACTATTAAACACATCAAAAAACAAAATAGTGGTATTGAAGAAAAATTCTCTAATATCGAATACCAAGTGAGTAATGTTATCGCTAGCTTAGAATCGATAAAGAAAACAGTCATGTTACCGGTAGAAAAACTAGATGAAATCGAACGTCGTTCTAGACGTATAACTGAACGTCTTGAACAATTGGAATTACGCGAACAAAGTCAACGACAATACGAGCATGCAATTAGTTTAATTAAGCGCGGATCTAGTGTAGATGAAGTGATGCAAGCCTGTAGTTTAAATCGGGGTGAAGTTGAATTAATAAGTGTAATGCATGAGATAGATCAGAATACAAATATTGCAAACTAGCGGTATGTAAGCAGATGTAAAACCAGGTCGGGTCCTTCAGCCCCGTCCTTCTTGTAATTACTCATATTTATTTGCCGGAATATATTCAGGAATTGCAGATATTTTGTCGGAAAGTATATAGGCGAATGCAATTACCTCAGCGACGGCGACATACAGAGACTCTGGAATAACATCTCCTAACTCTACGTGAGAGAGCACCTGCGCAAGTATGGGTTCGTATTTGATCGGAATATTATGTTCCTTAGCAAGCGCTCTGATTTGTTCAGCATGTTCGCTACAGCCTTTAGCGGTTACAGTTGGCGTATTGCTACCGTCATAACGAAGGGCAATTGCGATATCATTGGGTTTCGATTTTTTTGTCATGCTTTTTCATCCAAATAGGTGCTTAGGTCGGTATCACTATTTTCCTCATTAGGCGTACCCGAGTGGCATAATAGTTGATCAACCTCAAAACCACGATCTTCGAATCGAGATTTGAGTTCTGTAATATTATCTTGGAAAAGTTTGAGCGTTTCGTTTTCTTTTAACCAGAAATGGCTGCTCACATTTGACTTATGTAATTGTAGTTTAACGTGCACAGTACCTAAGTTCTTAATATCGAAAGCAATACAAACGGCCCATTTTTTTTCGGTCTCATTTTGATTTTGTTTTCCATCTTGTTCTTGAGCTTGATCTTCATATTCAATGCGAAATTGAAACAGGCTAGTTTCAGCTTGACGTTTAACTGGAATTTCAAATAGCCAGCTATGTTTCGTATCGTTTTCTTGTGGAGCTGAATTTATTTGGGCAATTTGTACTCTAGCGATGGTGCCCTCAACTTGTCGCAATAAGTAGCGCAATAAATTATCAGTCGATTCAAATTGTTTAAGAGAAAGCGCGTGACTAAGCTGTGCTTGTGGAAATAACCCTCGTAATGGCAGATTTAAGTCGAGTAGTTGTGATTTATCAATATTTAGCTTAGTTAATTCAACGTTAAGTTGCTTGGTTTCAGTCTGAGTTCCAAGTGCCTTAAACATTTTGCTAATTTTAATTTGACTGTCAATCGCATTTGCTGGTTTGCTATTATCAATCGGAGTTTTTTTATTTATTTCCGCAAAATTTGCTTCACGGTATTGTTGTAAGTTTAACTTTGTATTGATTGCTTTAAGATTTTGAGGTTTAACTTGGGCAGCATAGGTTAATTCGGCTTTAGTCTCTAACTTTGAGCTTGTATTAGGCGTGCTGTTGGCTGTTGTTTTAGATGATTTATCATCGAGTAAATTGTTTAGTACTAATCGTAATTTCAATAGTTGCGCTTTAAAGTCAGATTGTAATAAATTGGCAATGTTAGCCGAAGAGGAATTTAATAGCTTAGCTTCAAAAAATAAACCACTATTACTAATTGTTCGTTTTAAAACGCCTGCTTGTCTGATTTGATTTTTATCGAGCGTTGCCCTATCTATCTGGCTAAGTAGCTTAACTATCGAGGCAGGTAAATTATTAATACTTTGACTTGCGTTAATAATAGTTTTTATTGTTTGAAATAATGGGCCGCTGGAATTTTGTTGCGGCAATAAGGTGCGTATTATATTACTAAGCTTTGTTGAATTATCAGTGCTTGGTATAATTTTAACTGTCGTTGGATCTGATAATTTAAGAATTTCAATTAGTAGCTTTTGACCAGGTACAAACTTTTGATCTAGGCGAGTGGATATTTGCTGTGAACCAATTTTAAGTAGGTGTTGGCCATTATCGAGTCGTTTTACTACTTCTGCCACGAGCTGTTGGTTTAGTGATAATTTTGCCGATTTGATATCCAAGCCAGATAGTCGGGCAGTAATACTTTGAGTTTTAAGTGGGTCTTTAATCTCCATAATTTTAATATGTATATAGCTAAATTTACCTTTTATATTAGCAAGTAACTAAATTTGTATTTCATTAAAAGCAATTATCGTTCCCGACAATTGGACTCTTATTACAAAGGCATACATCCTGCATTAAATCAGGGTTATGAGCTCCCCAGAAAATACAGCCGATGATAAAAATCAATGTTTTCAAAACTTATATGTGCGGCGGAAAAAAATCGTCAAAGGTCCTTATCCGCGAAGTTTAATACGTAACTATTTACTGATCGGACGCTTACGGATGAATGATGAAGTCAGTGGAGATAAGGAAAATTGGTTCCAAATAAAAGATGACAAAACTCTTATTCCAAAAGAAATGATTAATGTTAAGAGTAAGGAAGATAAGGACAAATTAAAATTAGCCCAACGAAGACAAGATGAAAGGGCGGAAGATAGAAGGCGAAAGGGAGCAATTCTGTCCGAAAAAGATAGACGTGATAGTGATCGCCGAATAGATGAGTCAGAAGAACTAAAACAATATAGAGAGAAACGGAGTAAATTGTCTAAACAATATGGCCGGATTAATTATTCTTTTTTTTCAGTACTGATATTTATTGGGATCATATCAGGATTGTCTTATGTGACGTATCTAATTGTTAACCAAATCCCGACTAAAATTAGTGTTGCAGTCAATTGTAATGCGAAACCACGCCCAGGTATAAACTGGAAGAATTGTAAGCTAGAAGGGATTGTTGTCGTTGTTAAAGATATGACGGGAGCGTTTTTACAAAATACAAATTTACGTGGTGCTGATTTACACGGCTCAAACCTATCAGGATCTGATATTTCCTACGCGAATCTCAATGCTGCAAAATTAAGTTATACTAATTTATCTCATGCAATATTGATTGGAGCCGGCTTGCGTGATGCTGATTTAACTAATGCTGATTTGTCGAACGCAAATTTGTCTTATGCGAATTTGAAAGGTGCGCAATTAGGTGGAGCACGCATGAAAGGAATAAATTTAAGTCGCACAATTTGGATAGATGGGACTATATGTAAGCAGGGTTCTATAGGAACTTGCCTCAAATAGTTGTCCCTGAAAAAGTCGTATTTGAGCGTATACTTCGTTCGCCAAGCGCTTTTTGACCAAGGATGGTCTTATGCCGCGTAGCACACGGATGTGCGAGAGCGGCCCGGTGCTCATTTACGTTCGTGTAAATTGCGCTCCGGTTCGCTTAGCTGCCTCGTATCCATCTTAAAACACGGATGTTTGTATGTCGCGAAGGCCATGGAAGGCCGTAAGCGACCAAAATACGTCATTTTCAGAAACAACCTCAGCTAAAAAAACGCAAGTTTTTTACTGTGTCATCGGCGAAAAATCGTAAATGCGCCGGATACTCAGCCGTTGGATGAAATTGATTCCGCAGTGTAGCGACTTAGTTTCATGGTTTGAGACCAGTGGTTTTCAGACAAGCCTGCTTTTCGCTTTAAATGACTTAGAAATTCCTTGGGTTGTGGCAGTGATTCCCAGACTGAGGGTAAAAACGTACCACGGTAATTGCCGTCAGTTAATATCAGACCATCAATTCCGGGTCGCAATTGATCGATTAAATCATCTTCAGAATTAAAGTTCATTATTTCAGGTTTGCTTAATATAGAAATATGATAGTCTAATTGCCCGAGTTCATCAATTTGAACTGTGGGGAAGCGAGGATCTCGTTGTGCAGCTGCCGCTGCGTTTTCCGCAATATCAATGATTAATGCATTATGAGCCGTTAAACTTCCGATGCAGCCACGTAATACATTGTTTTTGTTTAAAGTGACGAAGCTTGCGCGCTTAGCTTTTAAAATATCTGCGTAGTCATCTAAGTTTAATTGAAGTGGACGGTTTGAATTAGTTACGAATTCTACTGATGCTTTTGCAATTTTGATTAAACTATCATGGAATGAAAAATATTCTGATTTCATATTTTTAGCTTATTACGTAAGCTCCATAACCAACGACTTTGTTTTTTTCACCTGCAGTATCACCGGAGTTGCGTAAATCAATTGTTTTAGCGCAAAGCTTGTGTTTTTTGGCTGATAAAAGTAAAGCTTGCAGTGCTGTTTTACCGCAAGCGTGATCATATTCAATTTTGTTGCTATTAAGTTCCTCGATAAATTGTGATGTTTTTTGATCTAACTTTTGCGCTGTAATATAATCGTAATAATGGCTTAAATCAGTGCTTACAACGATTAGTAAATTATCTACATCCCAAATAGATTCAAGTACTAAACTAACTTGTTCTGCAGAAATATCACCAATGAGTAAAGGAACAATTTTAAAATCTTGAAGTACTGTTTGTAAAAAGGGCAATTGGACCTCAAGACAATGTTCTTCTTTGTGCGCAAGATCAGATTCATGCACAAAATCAAATTGATTAATTTGCATTAATAATTCTTGATCAATGTTAATCGGGCCAAGCGGTGAGTCAAATTGCTGTACTGTTGGTATAGCAATGCCAGTTAGCTTAACGCGGTGTGCTGGGCCGAGTAATATTACCTTATTAAATTGTGAATTAGTTTTACGAAGCAGTGTATATGCGCTTGCTGCGATAGGTCCCGAATAGACATATCCAGCGTGCGGAGCGACAATTGCTTTGATTGTTTTTGGACTAGTCATGGTTTGAGCGGTATTTGCTAAATAGGCATTAATGGTATCGCTCAATTCGTCAGCGGAGTTTGGATAAAACAATCCGGCTACGGCTGTTGGCCTAATTTGCTCTATTGTTGAATTCATGTTTTCTCGATATTAGATTCGTTAGTCTATATGGTTTGATTTTATTATAAGCTGATAAGATAAATAGTCTATATTCTATAGGCAAGGATTGTTTATTGTTTGATTAAAGTGAAAATATGCTTCAAGTTTCTTGCTTAAGTGCTTGATTGTATATCGTTTAAATGAATTAATACTCTAATAGAGAGAGCCTAAAGTCTTGCTTTGACCCGCAGCTTAGATGTGGAGCTTAGATGTGCATTGGGTCACTTAATGCACATTCTCGACAATATTAATATGAAATCAGATACTTTACATCCGACTAAATACTGGCATCGCTTAGACGATAATCGTATCCAGTGTGATCTTTGTCCTCGATTTTGTAAGCTTAAGTCTGGTCAACGAGGTTTGTGTTTTATTCGGGTTTGCCAGGATGAGCAAATATTCCTAAGTAGTTATGCGCGATCTAGTGGTTTTTGTATTGATCCAATCGAAAAAAAACCGCTTAATCATTTTTTACCCGGAACACCTGTTTTATCGTTTGGTACCGCAGGGTGTAATCTCGCCTGTAAATTTTGTCAGAATTGGGATATGAGTAAATCGCGGCAAATGGAGACGTTGGCACAATCCGCAACGCCTGAACAAATTGCGAATGCGGCTGTTCAGAGTTCGAGTCGTGCAGTTGCTTTTACCTACAACGACCCAGTTATTTTTATGGAGTATGCCATCGATGTCGCACAAGCTTGCTCAGAAAAAAACATTAAAACGGTTGCAGTCAGCGCAGGATATATTTGCGATGAACCGAGAATTGAGTTTTTTAAATCATGTGATGCTGCGAATATTGATTTAAAGGCATTTAGTGAGCAGTTTTATTGGAAGCTGACGGGTGCTCATTTGCAAACGGTATTGGAGACACTTAAATACATAAAAAGTGAAACGAATGTATGGTTGGAAATTACGACTTTAATAATTCCGGGTGAAAATGATTCGCAAGCAGAATTGGAAAAAATGAGTCAATGGATATTTGAAAATTTGGGGCCGGATGTGCCGCTTCATTTAACAGCGTTTCATCCTGATTGGAAAATGATGAATACCCCAGCCACACCAAAATCTACGTTAATTAAAGCACGGTCAATTGCACGAGAGGCTGGCTTACATTACGTTTATACAGGAAATGTACACGATAAGGAATCTCAGAGTACTTATTGCAGTCAATGTCAGGAATTGTTAATTGGCCGAGATTGGTATGAGCTTTCTGAGTGGAATTTAGATAGAAATGGCTCGTGTCATAACTGTGGTAGTTCCTGTGCAGGTGTATTTGAGCATAGCCATGGAGTATGGGGAGCACAACGTAAATCAATATCAATAGATCAGTATCAAAATTAAAACTAAATATTATGGACCCATTGTTACAACTCTTACAAAAAATTACGGCCGATTTTAAAAAAGGTGAACTTAAGGTACCTAGTTTGCCGGAAGTCGTATTTAAAGTGCGCACTGCCATACAAGATGAAAATAAAACGCCTTTTCAAATTGCAAAACTGATTCAACTTGATCCGGTGCTGACTGCGCGTATTATTCAAATATCTAATAGCCCCCTGTATCGGCGAGAGGGTAATATTGAAGACTGTCATGCTGCGATAAATCGAATTGGCATGAATATAACTCGTAATTTAGTCACCAGTTTCGCAGTTCAACAGGTTTTTGGTGCAAAACATCCAGTGGTACGCAAGGCGCTAAAGGACGTTTGGCGGCACAGTGCTCAAGTTGCTGCTATAGCTTATGTGTTAGGTAGAGTTACGCCAGGAATTCAGCCCGACAAGGCTTTACTCGGTGGATTGCTCCATGATATTGGAATATTACCAATATTAAGATATACCGAAAGTTGCCCTGAAGTACTCGAAAACAAAAAACAATTTCAAAGTATGATCGCAAAAACCAGTGCCCGATTGGGTCGCTTGGTAATGAAATCGTGGGGCATGGATGATGACTTACAGCTTATCCCAGAGTCAATTGGTGAGGATAACTATGCACCCGAATCGGCGGTAAATTATATCGATATCATTATAGTTTCGCATTTTCATAATGATTACAGCGAAAATAAACGGGCTGATTTAGAGTTTTTAGCTGACGTGAGTTCGTTTAAGAAATTGTCATTCAGCAAGTTTGGTAGCGATGCAAGTTTAGAACTAATCGAAGGAGCAAAAGATGAAATTGGCGAAATTATGAGTCTAGTATCGAATTAGAAATAATATCACTACCGTCCCGTTAAGAATTGAATATAAGCATTGAAATAAAGTTTACACCGTAATAAATATAATAATAACAGAGAAATACTAGGAGTTTTTGAACAATACGACCAAAAACTGTCTTGATGGCTTATACCAACACGTATTGAGACATGAATTCTAAACTTTAACTTATCAAGTATTCGCTTACTTTCCCCCGCACTCGGCGATAGTTTATCGCCTCCTGACGGGCTACAAAGCACATTAAAAGTAGCCTGCAGGAGCTTGCGGTCTCTCTCGGCCTTCCGTGGCCTTCGCGACATAACACCATCCGTGGTGAAAAGTGCAGGAACAAATACATCAAAGGTTAACGGGAGTGAAATAATATAGAGAATTCTTTGATCAAAGACAGTCGAAGAGATAGAATAGCAGTAATACAAAACCAGGAATAGACAAAAAGAAAATGAGCGAAAATATTAAGATTGGTATAGTCACAGTTTCAGATCGTGCCAGTCGAGGTGAGTACGAAGATTTAGGTGGACCGGCAATTGAGCAGTGGTTAACTAAGGCATTAAGTGTTGAATGGAATCCAGTTAAAGTTTTAATTCCAGATGAGCAAACACAGATAGAGCAAACACTTATTAATTTGTCTGATAATGAACACTGTTGCTTAATTGTGACTACCGGTGGTACAGGCCCAGCGAAACGTGATATTACTCCAGAAGCAACAGAAGCAGTGTGTCATAAGATACTGCACGGTTTTGGAGAACAAATGCGAGCGGTTTCTCTAAATTTCGTTCCAACCGCTATATTGTCACGACAAATGGCTGGAATACGTGGAGGGAGTTTAATTATCAATTTGCCCGGAAAACCTTCAGCAATTTCTGATTGCCTGAATGCAGTATTTCCAGCTGTTCCTTGCTGTATCGATCTTATTGAGGGTCCCTATCTAACGACCCATGAAAATATAGTTAAAACCTTTCGCCCTAAGCAAAAGTAGTATTATTTTAGCCCTAATAGCGTATTTTTAAAAACAATTGTAAAAAAAGTGTCAAAAAGACTTGCCTCAAAGTGCATAACAATCTGATTCCTCGCTACGATTCTCTAAGTCCGACAGACTGCTAGCCTATAATTTTCTTGCAGCTGTTTAATTTAATCAGAAACTAGCCTACACAGCACTGCTGTCCTACAGTTTGTGATGATGTTTCATTTAACTCTAACTCTCATGATTAAATCGATTTATTGGTGATTTGGGACACGAAATTAGCATTCAGCTTACGCTCGTTAATAAACAGAAAATCGCAAGATTATTCACCATTATAATCAGAAGAATTTAAAAAGAATTCGTCGTTGCGAGAAATGCTCGTTGAGCATTTCGTGGCAATCTCCTAAATTCAATGACTTAGGTTAGGAGATTGCGTCATCTGCTAACGCAGTCTCGCAAAGACGATCAAGGTTGAGTGCAAGCTGATTTCTCGATAACTGCTACACATCGAATCAAAATATTTGTGGGACAGTAGTGACCCTACAAGGCTGAATGCGGCCTAGATAATGCAAGTTTCCCTGTCAGTTTTATACAAGAAAACTAGAATTTACACGGAAATTAACAGGATATAAGGTAAGGAAAATGACTGGACATAGTCGAACTAATTATATTGCTATCATTATCGTATTCTTTTTTATTTTATCTAATATATCTTTCGCCAAAATTTCATTCAAAACAGAAACTGATGGCGATGTGCAGAGTTATTCTAATATTGATCCTATGAATGGACGAATACTGAAATTTAAAAATAGTTTAGATAATAGTCAATTTAATATTTACTCAATTAAAACTCAAAAGTTACTGTATAAAGTACAGCTTGACGATCTTAATATGGCGCCTGCGCAATATTACAAAGTAAAATTAATTCCCGGAAGCGATACTCTTATTTATACATTTTATGAAACAAAAGGTAATAAGAATTGTTCGAGTAATGTCTATAATTATATTAAGAAGAAAGTAATTAAGACACTCGCTATTTGTTACAATGCACATATATCGAAAAATGGACATTGGTTGATTGGCTATACAAGTAAAAAAAATAAATTAGTAATTTACGATATAAAACTTAACAAAATTGATCATTATTTATCATTGAAAAAAATTAAACTGGAATTATGGATTAATGGATCTAGTTTTTTACATAGTCTCAATAATAAACTCTTTATATACTCAATTAAGTCGCGGCAGAATCGTTTAGCGTTAAATTATGAGAAAGATATTTTGGAATTCGGTGTGGCTTATGCAAAGAATCGAAAGCACGACATATATTCACCAAAAATGTGCTTATCAAGTGATAAAAATAAAATCACCTTAGTTTTTAGGAATATTTACAATAAAGAATTTGAATTAGGTTTGCTTTCTTATAGTGGCGTATATGAATTCGAGTTATCATCTTTTAAATTAATGCATTCTTATTCAACTTCTAGTGAATTTAATGATGCAAGCTCAAGCAATAGTTATATCTATTGTGCGTATATCGATGAAAAATCAGTGCTTTTAAAAACGAGCAGAAGTAGCTATTTTATATGGGCAGATAGAAATGAAAAACCAATGCCTATAAATATAAATGCTCTACAAGGAATGAAAAATAGTAGGCTCACAAAATTACCGGTCGATTTTTCGAAGAATGCGATGTTCGTTGCCAATGGTGATAATGGCAGCGGATTTGATTTTATTTCTTTTGTCGGGACAAAGAAAAATAAAAATCTTGTTACGTTTGAAAATATCCCTGGCCCTTATGAGGCAACTATTAATAAAGAAATTTCTCGTTTAAATGAAATAAAGCAACAAAAAATTATTAGGGCAAAAGCTGCAACTGATAGACGAATTGTTTTAGAAAAAATAAAACGAAAAAAAATAAAATTAAAAATACAGCAAGATCGATTAGCGGCAGA
>QIKQ01000358.1 GCA_003233075.1 Gammaproteobacteria bacterium | reverse complement strand
CGGAACGGTCGAGAGGCTGGCCTGGGCCATGGCCGACGACTGCAGGGATGCAGGAGGTAGAGCTTTGCTGTAGCAGTTGCCGAGAGCGACCACTGCGTTCGGGTTCGCAAAGACGCAATAGTGGAATAAAGTGAAAAGGTATCAATCTGTACTTTAAATCTATAAGCCACTAAGAACATCTTCGTAGAACTTTTCTATCTGATATGCTCAAATTAATTGAGTTCATTTCTATTATTTCGCCAGGAAGGAAGGTATTGATATACCAGCCGTCCTCGGTACGCAAAACCATATCAACGTTTACTTTGTCTTGTGCGACTAATAGATATTCTTTATAAGCTGGGTAATTTTTTATAAGCCACTAGTTTTTCAAGTCGATCCTTTGATTCTGTTGATTCAGAAAGTACCTCAATGAGTATCACCGGCTCGGCTTAAAACAAGGACTTCGGATTAATCGGATTACACACAACCATCACATCCGGGTAGTAAAAAGAATATTCGGTCGAAACTTTCCTATCTGACATAAAGACAGTGTTAGATTTATTTTTAAGATGATCACGCAACAAGGAAGTGATAGCGGTGGATATCTGGTTGTGCCTTGCAGTTCCACCGACCATTGCGACTACGACGCCGTCAACGAATTCATGTCTTGATTCGCTTCGTTCTTCAAGATCCAAGTATCCCTCGATAGGTAATCTAGAAAAAACCTTGTTTGATCTCATTTTTAGATGTTCCTCATAGTGCCACTTATCAGTAGTTATTAATTTACAATAACAATAGCTCCCAATGGGTACTAGTATACAGGACATCTACAGCCATTTAACACGCCTAACAGTATTCCTTAAAAGTGTGTTTTTGCTATCAAAAAGGGGCTTTTAAGTGTGAAAATCAGCCTGAAACGGCATAGGTATACTATAAAAACAGCGCTTTTCTGTGGTCCGACCCGAATGGCCCTTTTCGAATAGCACAAGCAAAAACTATCTTGATAACTTATGCCAACACGTATTGAGACATGAATTTTAAACTTTAAGCTAACTAGTTTTCGCTTACTTTCCCGCACTCGGCGATAGTTTATCGCCTCCTGACAGGCTACACAAAGCACAATAAGAGTAGCCTGCAGGAGCTTGCGCGCTCACGGCCATCCGTGGTTAAAAGTGCAGGAAAGAATGCCTCAATGGTTAACGGGACAGCTATAATTTAGAATAATAAATTTTTAAAATGCTTATTTCGAGACCATCTTAAAATATTAAAATCTCTATTGTCGACAGTTAGTAATTCACCCGAACCCAAATGCTCTGCCAATAAAATAATAGAAATATCGGCAAAATCCAGATCAATATCTTCATACTTTTTTAACAATTCAAGTATTCGACCACTTTGCTCAATTGAAAGATCATGGACATCAAACTCCTGGCGATGATAAGTCTCAATGAATGCCGTTGCTTTTGAGTAGCTAACAAGATTTTTAATTAAATAAAACGCCTCGCATAATACTAGCCAAGTTGTGACAAGCCGATAAGGCTTGTCACTATTTTCAATTAGCCAGCTAATGGCAGCTTTGTGGTACCGATCATTTTCATTATTAATTGCAAGCCAAAACCCAGTATCAACGATTATACTTTTCAAGCATTAAATCCTTATAGTGTTCTTTATAATTAGTCGATAAATCTTCAGGTCCAATGCCTTTCTCGGCAAACAGTGACTTTAATAATCCTGGGATTGAGGGTTTTTTGTTTGCAAGGACTTTATCGTACAGCAACTCCAGCCCTAGCTTAATTATCTCAGCTTGCGAATAACCATTTCCCAATAAAAAAGACACTTTTTCTTGTAATTCGTTATTTAAACGAGAGGTAATACGATCAATTTTTAGTTTTGACATAGGCGTTCTCAATAACTGCTATTGATCGATATGTTAGACAATATTGCATAACTTGTCAAACATTTGTCTAACGTTTAAATCAAACGTAAAATCACCCTCGCCTAATTTAGAGTCACGCAATAGACGTAAATTACAACCGACGACAAGAAATAAGCAGGTATTGCTCGTGGTATTCAATTTCTAGATCAACTCATACAATTAAGGCTAAACCTAATGTGGCTCAATAAATAACAATGAAGTGCTGCTCTATTCGCAGATACAGCACGTATTACCGAACGCTTCCTTTAGATAACCTCATAAGCGAAGTTATAAATCAAAGATGTCGATACTATTAAGGAAACTCTGAATTAATCAGACGTTCCTTAATAATGCATCTCTGCCGTTTAATTAGTTAGAAGTATTTAGTTTAGTAAGCAAAGTAGTTGCTATTCTAATCTTGGTAGCATTGATTTAGGTTGCCATTAAGCGCCAGAAAAACGTTATCAATGATTGCTAATTTTTTAGTAAAACGCTATCATTGATAGCATATGAAGTAGATTGGAGTGGCGACAACAATGGCAAATTTAATCGTGAGAAATTTGGAGCAGAAAATAGTGAATGCACTTAAAAAACAAGCTTCTAAACACGGTCATAGTGCAGAGGCTGAACATCGAGAAATTTTGAAAAATGCGTTGCTTAAAACAAATAAACTGAGTTTTGTTGAAGCATTGTCGAAAATGCCTAATGTAGGTGAAGACCAAGACTTTGAGAGAATTGATTTAGAAAAAAATAATGATGTATTTGATTGATACAAACGTATTGAGCGAACTTAGAAAAAAACAAAAAGCGAATATGGGAGTCAAGAAGTTTTTTAAGCTAGCTCAAGATGAAGGCGCTTCTGTTTTCATTTCGGTGGTCACCATAGGGGAGTTGCGGCGTGGCATCGATCTTATCGCTTACCGAGGTGATACTAGACAAGCAACCCTACTTGAGAAGTGGCTAAGCACGTTAGTCACCAATTATAGCGATTATCTTCTTGATATCGAAATTGACATTGCTCAGTTATGGGGAAGATTAAGAGTTCCACATTATGAAAATGCATTAGACAAGTTTATTGCTGCCACCGCCTTGATACATGATTTAATTGTTGTTACTCGAAACGATAAAGACTTTATAAAAACAGGCGCGAAGGTAGTGAACCCTTTTCAGTAACAGAAGAATTAACCCCAACGTTGCATAAAATGTTGGATCCATGGCTATTTTAATCGAGTATTATAGGCTCTCACGCAGTATTTTCTAGTGCGAGCATAGCTCATTCTACGTGAGCTCTAGAAAATACGAGTATCAGCCTAGAATGCCGATAAAAATAGAGTGAAACGCTTCTGATCCGATATTTTATGCGCGTTGGGGTTAAGGTACCTTGTTTAGATGTAGTCTTCGTCCCGCATTTGCACTCACGGTGGCAAAGTTACCTAAAGCTCTGTTTGCTATACTTATCTCTTATTTACGCAACCGCAATCCTTTAGGTGCATTAAACTTATTGAATGGAGGCTTATAATCAAAGCTAGGCTTTCCTTTTTTAGAATCGGGCATGACTTTTAGCGTGTGAAACACTGAGCCATCATTGTATAACACTACACCCATAAGTACGTCAAAACTTAGTGATTTAAGTTCATTGCTAACAACGGTTGCGATATATTTATATTTCGATTTAGGATGTAATAACTTTAATGGGATTTTTGACAATTCGCCCACTGCAAATATAAAATCAGGTCGGCTTGGGTATAATGGTGTGCCACTGTTCGGGTGATTATGAACACTGCCAACAATATGTGCTTTATCCGGGATATGTAAATCTATGTTTCTATGAATTCTAACTTCTTTATTACCAAATTTATTAGTTTTGTATGCGTTTACGCTTATTTTTGAATTGGAAGTAAACGCATTTGAATGTCCATATCCCTTTTCTTCGGTATAATAAATTTCTCCCATCCATTCAACATTATTTTCAATGCCGAATTTTCCGTACATTATTTTTCCTACAGATCTAGAAAGCCCGAATGTTAATAATATTAATTTATCGCGAACTATTTTTCTATCTCTAGAGCAACAAAAACCAGTTGATCTTGCTATTAGATTCTTACTATCTACTTTTTGAACGTACTTTTCCTCACCTCCAAAATAAGATTCGTTTTTTATCATTTTTGGGCAATTCTTAAAATATTTTTCTCTCATTTCGTTTAAGTCGTATTTATCACAATACCCATTTGGCCTAATCAAAACTTTATCCCCAGCGCTATTAGCAGTAAATTTTTTTGAATAAATAGTCTGAGAAGTATTCATCCTAATAGGACAAGTATTAATTTTACGGTAATTCAGATCTGATTTAAGGCCGAACATGTTCAAGCATTTGTAACTGTCATGTTTAAGCCGGGACTTGGCTTTAGGGTATACTGTTTGAATATCAGTACCTTCCGATGTTGAAAGAAACTGATTTGCTTCCTTAATAGATTGTGTATTCAATGAAATCTTTCCCTTATTTTTAAAACTTTCAATTTGATCTATAAATGCAAGTTCATAAATAATAGCGCGAAGCAACGATGGTGTAAAAGGTGAATAACGCCAATCTAATACATAGGTTTTAGCTAGCAATTTTGGGTTTATGTGTATTGTGTATCGTCCACCAGATAATTCCGTCCATGAACCTAGGTGTTCATTCCTCGAGTGGATGATATTATCGCTAATATTCAAATAGATCAAATTTTTCTTGAAATAGTGAAAAGCATATCTTTTAAAAAATTGCTTCTTTTTAAGTTTTTTTATCTCTGGAGACTGCTGAATTGGAATCCCCTTTTCAGGCTCTGCTGATATTCCTGGCCTGGAAAGGAATACGCTTAATGCCACCAGCAATGCTAAATTTAGTACATGAAATATCGTTAATTTATTCATAAATGGAACGCCATTCTAAGTTCGTTTAATTCAGAAATAATAGTTTTTGGTATTATTAGTCTGATCCTAACCCTGTCTTATTTAGATTGTATATTTGCATATATTCAATTACAAAACTAGATTAAACATCTGTTATCAGCTGAATTTCGATAAGTATAACGATATTAGGCATACGAGAGATTACTTCAGCCCAATCAAGTACTATTAAAGGTATCAGGTCTTGTATTAAATCACCTTTTTAATAAAAGATAATTTAATACAAGACCTGATACCTTTAAATGACATTATCCTGCGGGCAACTATTTTTTGAGTTAGCCTAGCTTGCTCTACGAACGAACTGTTAGATTTTTAGAAGATAGTGTCGAACGCTTACGCGTTCTCACTACGACTAGCTCGCGACTTTTGCCCATGGAAGGGCTTATTCACGCAGGCCAGGAGAAGGTGAAACCGGAACGGTCGAGAAGCTGGGTCATGGCCGAGAGCGACCGCTTCACCTCTGAACCACCTTCGGTGTTTCATCAGGTACTTCCCAACTTACTTCGTAAGTTTTGGTCGCGCGGTGTGCTGGTTCAAATCACTTCGTCCCAAACTGTGAACGGTTGTTGTTTAATTTTAGTATTGGAATTCTCTATTCCCCCCGCACTTGGCGTTTAATAAAAGCTTCCTGACGGGCTACTAATTATTATTTAAACCAATGCGCGGCGTTGGTGAATATTTTAAACCAGGGTGACATTTCTTCCCAGTCATCCGGCGACCAAGAAAACTGAACTGTTTTAAAAACGCGTTCGGGATGAGGCATCATGATGGTGAAGCGTCCATCTTCATTGCATAAAGCGGTAATGCCGGCAGGAGATCCATTCGGATTACTCGGGTAAGTCTCGCTCACTTTACCGTAGTTATCAACATATCTCATACAAGTTGTTTCATCGATAATCGATTTTTTGGTTTTATTCTTAAATGAAGTTCGGCCTTCGCCATGCGATATAACAATCGGTAAGCGTGAGCCTTGCATGTTGTCGAGAAAAATCGAGTTGGATTCTAATATTTCAACACTGACTAAACGTGCTTCAAATTGCTCTGATTGATTGGGTAAAAATTGTGGCCAATGAGATGAGCCTGGAATTAAGTCTTTTAATCCCGACATCATTTGGCAACCATTACAAACACCTAGTCCAATAGTGTCTTGCCGATTAAAAAACTTTTCGAATTCCGTCCTTGCATTGGCATTAAACAAGATAGATTTAGCCCAGCCACCGCCAGCTCCTAGAACATCGCCATAAGAAAAACCACCACAAGCGGCCAAGGCATTAAATTTATCCAAGCTCTGACTTGAGTCGATTAGCTCACTCATGTGCAGGTCAACACTTTCAAAACCTGCCCGGTCAAACGCAGCCGCCATTTCAATGTGACCATTGACGCCTTGTTCGCGCAAGATTGCAATTTTTGGTTTCTTTCTGATGTTAATCATCGAGGCAAAACGTTTGCCCTTAGCGGTAAAACTTAAATGATCATTCAGTCCAGGGTCTTTTTCATCAAGTAGTAAATCATACTCCTGTTGAGCACAACTCGGATTATCCCGTAATTTTTGAATTTGATAACTTGCTTTAGACCATGTTCTTTGCAAACTAAGTCGAGACTGCTCGTATAAACATTCACCTTTATGTTTAATAATAACAGTATCGCTTTGATTTACTTCGGCACAGGCGTGAACACAATCCCTTAATCTATTTTTAGCGATAATTTCAACAATTCTAACCTGATCTGATATTCTAACTTGAATCACTGCACCCAATTCTTCGCTAAACAAGGCACTTAATGGATTATCGCTGTCTGCCATTAATGAATCTAGGTTTAAACTAATGCCGCAATGACTCGCAAATGACATTTCACACAACGTAGTAAATAAGCCGCCATCGGAGCGATCATGATAAGACAAGACTAGATCTTCATTGCGTAAGTCTTTTATTAAACTCACAAAGGATTTTAATAATTCTGGGTCATCTAGGTCTGGCGCTTGATGCCCAAGTTGCTGGTACACCTGCGCTAATGCTGATGCGCCCAAGCGATTTTTACCTAAGCCCAAATCAATTAGCAATAATTCGGTCTTATCTCTATTCGTTTCTAACAAAGGCGTCAGTGTCTTGCGCACATCATTCACCGGCGAAAAAGCAGTCACTATCAATGAAAGAGGTGCCGTGACGGATTTGTCTTTGCCGTTTTCCCGCCATTGCGTTTTCATCGACATAGAATCCTTACCGACCGGAATCGTAATTCCCAAGCTTGGGCACAATTCCATACCAACCACTTTAACAGCTTCGTACAAGCCAACATCTTCTCCCGGATGATTGGCAGCTACCATCCAATTGGCTGAAAGCACAACTCGATTTAAATCTACAATGTCTGCCGCTACTAGGTTAGTAATTGATTCCGCTATGGCCATACGCGCTGATGCCGCTGGATTCAGTAATGCGCATGGCGCACGCTCACCTATCGCCATTGCTTCACCGACAATATCAGAGTACGACTGACAAGTGACGCCAACATCGGATACCGGAACCTGCCAAGGCCCGACCATTTGATCGCGAGCAACCAATCCTGTGACAGATCGGTCGCCTATGGTAATTAAAAACGCTTTGCTGGCGACAGTCGGTAAACTTAGCACTCGTTCACAGGCTTCTTGTAGTTCAATTTCATCCAATTTTAAAGATGGATGCTGAATATGAATAGATTTTACTTCACGTAACATCTTTGGTGCTTTACCTAAGATTACATTCATAGGAATATCAACCGGCAAATTATCAAAGTGATTATCGTGAATTTTTAAATGTTTTTCTTTTAGAGCTTCGCCAATCACTGCACAGGGACAACGTTCTCGTTGGCAGATTTGCTTAAACTGTTTGAGTTCCTTTTTGCCAATGGCTAGGACATAACGTTCTTGAGCTTCATTGCTCCAAATTTCAAGTGGTGACATGCTCTTATCATCACTAGGAATTTCTCTTAACTGCAAGCTTGCGCCTCGATCTGAATCATTCACCAGCTCAGGCATTGCATTTGACAAACCACCTGCGCCCACATCATGAATTGAAACAATGGGATTTGCCTTACCTAATTGCCAACATTGATTAATCACTTCCTGACAGCGACGTTGAATTTCGGGATTGCCGCGCTGCACCGATGCAAAATCTAAATCCTCCGCACTGGAACCTGTCGCCATACTCGATGCCGCGCCACCACCCAATCCGATTAACATCGCTGGTCCACCAATTACGACTAATTGAGATCCAACCGGAATCGCATTTTTTAAACCATGCTCACGCTTAATATTACCTAAGCCACCCGCTAACATAATTGGCTTATGGTAGCCGCGAATTTCTGGACCATTGCTGCCTGGTAGCTCTTGCTCATAAGTTCGAAAGTAACCCACAATATTAGGCCGACCAAACTCATTATTAAAGGCAGCTGAACCTATTGGCGCCTCAAGCATGATTTCAAGTGCAGATACAATGCGAGAAGGTTTGCCGTAATCCACTTCCCAAGGCTCTAAGGCATTCGGAATTTGTAAATTAGATACACTAAAACCACTTAGTCCCGCCTTTGGAGTTGCACCTCGCCCCGTTGCGCCTTCATCGCGTATTTCTCCACCGGAACCCGTCGCCGCACCTGGATAGGGTGATATAGCAGTCGGATGATTGTGCGTTTCAACTTTAATCAAAATATCAATTGCTTCTTTATTTGAACCATAGACACGTGATTTCGCCTGCGGGTAAAATCGATAAGATTTAAAACCTTCAACCACCGCAGAGTTATCTGAATAAGCTGATAAAATTGATTTTGCTGCCGGGTTGACTCGATAGGTATTTTTAATCATTGAAAACAACGATTTTTGTTTTTGCAGACCATCGATATTCCAATCTGCATTAAATATTTTATGTCGACAATGCTCGGAATTGGCCTGTGCGAACATCATTAATTCTATATCACTTGGATTCCTGTTGAGCTGGCCATAACTGGTCACTAAATATTCTATTTCATCCAGCGCCAATGCTAATCCATACTCGGCATTCGCTTTGATTAGGGTTTGAATTCCACCATTAATCAAATCAACCGTCCGGAATGGTTTCGGTTCAGAATGTTCAAAGAGTGAATCTGCTAGTTCAAAATTACTTAAGACTGACTCAGTCATGCGATCATGAATTTGAGCATGAATAAATTTCGTTTCAGAAGCAGTTAAATTAGGCAAATTAAAATAATAGGCGATGCCACGCTCAACTCGCTTCACTTTATTTAGAGCACAATTATGTGCGATATCACTCGCTTTACTGGACCAAGGTGATACCGTACCGGGCCTGGGAACAACAATAAAACTCGGCGCCGTGTCTGATTTTTCAACAACCAATTGCGATTCATCACCATAGGATAAAATTGAGACTAGAAAATCGGTTTCTTGTTCGTCAAGCGTTTGTTCCAATTCAATAAAATGAACGAATTGAGTTTGAATAGATTTTAAATTTTTGACTTTATTTTCTAAAGTCGAGGCCAGTTTTTGAATTCGAAAACCTGATAATGCCGAGCTACCCATCAGGCGCAACATGGAATTTCCTTAGATAATAAATAAGCGAACATGATACTTGAATTCAACGCGCTTTTGTAGCGGCAATCTCTAAGTTTTATTACTTAATCAATTGCAACAAACGCCCAAAAGGAGCTAAGTCATTGGGTTATGTAACGCATGATTTTGCTAATTGTGAACTAATACCTAATCAGCCTATTATTATCCATACTGAGAGTGATTGCTTGAATTGAAATCCACCCCGGCTCTAAAGAGCCGGGCTACAAGAGCTGGGCTACAAGTGCCGGGCTACAAGTGCCGGGCTACAAGTGCCGGGCTACAAGAGCCGAGCTACAAGAGCTGGGCTACAAGAGCCGAGTTCGAATTATTAATTACGCAGTGACAGCTAAATTTTTCAGACTACGCCAAGCAAGCCCTTGCTGTTGATCTGCTATCTCTATTATGCTCGCATGCTCAGGTACAACATGATTTAAAATATCATAAACTAAATCCACGGCATTATTTTTTTCACTTAAGTGCAGTGCCACAAGTGATTGCAAATTTGAAGTATCTAGCTTTTTCAGCAAGGCCGCCGATTGATTATTATTTAAATGGCCGTAATCACCCGCTACGCGAGTTTTTAAATTAGTGGAATAACTACCATTCATTAACAGTTCAACATCGTGATTAAACTCCAATAACAAGGCATCTAAGCCAGTTAAGGTATTTTCAATATGCGTGGTAATTGATCCTGTATCCGTCAACAAACCCAGGCGTAATTCTTTGTGAGTAAAGACAAATTGGCAGGGCTCAGATGCATCATGTGGCACCGGATACGGAGTAATCTTGATATCACCTACGGTAAAATCAGAATGACAATTTATATAAGATAGTTTACAGGAACTTAATTTATCAGATTTGGCAGTCCCTGATGTAGCCCAGACAGGAATATTGAATTTATTTGCGAAGCGTGCCACACCGGAAACATGATCGGTATGTTCATGAGTCACCAGTATCGCATTGATTGATTCTGGCGTGCAATTTAGGCGCTCAAGTCGACGCAGAGTTTCCTTTGTAGAAAACCCCAAATCGACCATTAACGTTGTAGATTCCGATCTGATGAGAGTCGCGTTGCCGCGACTGCCACTACCCAAAGATGCAAATTGCACAAGGTTCCTTTTTAAAAAGCCTATTTTAGGTTTTCATGCAACAAACTGAGTATTTGCTTGCCTGTCTTCGATTTTTCAGCCTCGCCGTCTTTATTGCGAACCATAATGCTGGTTGAGTTATTCACCTCAAATACATGAACTTGATACACAGCTTGCTTAGACTGCGATTTTTTCTTTTTCCAAAATTTAAATTTTGAAAGCAAACCTTTCTTTTTGGAATTAGCACCAAGATCCTTATATCGAACATAGTAGATACCTTTTGAGCGATTGCGGTCTTCTACGGTAAAACCTGTTCTGTCTAATGCCAAACCAGTGATACGCCAAGCTTTAGAAAACGACTCATTGACAACGATCAACGGACCTTTATTACTGCGTGTCATACGCGCGGTTGAATTTGGACGACTTGCTTTTGTCGTCTTTCTTGCCAATAAGGCTTTAGTACGTTGTTTGCCAACACCCACATGGACCATCAGTCTTTTCAGCATTTCAATTTCTAGTTCAACATCACGCTTTCGAGGTTCCCATCGAGATCCTTCAGGACTAAGTGAGCCACCAACAATTTCTTCTTTCATGCCTTTATGACTTAAATATATTTCCGTCGTATTCGCTGCGCTACCACGTTCGAGTCTTATGCGAAAACGATCAAGCGTGCCTGCAGAATAAGCACCGCTAAATACTTTGCCTACAATTCGACGTACAGGACCATTCGGAATGCTTGCTCTATTTTCTGCCCAGTCAGTTTCCATAATGCCTATTGTTGGATTATCGAGTGTTAGGATAAACCCAGTTTGAACTAGGAAATTGCGAACATGCGACCAGACTTGAGTAGGGTTTCCATCAATCACGATCCAGTACTTATCTCCTTGGCGCTCAAATTTCGCTTTATTCTGCTTAGGCAATACCGAACTATACGTTGTTGCACGTCGTGGTGAACGATCTTTAGAATAATCAGAAAATGTTGCTGTGCCGCTTGGAGAATTATCAGGCACTCTCATTGTTGAATCTTGCCCAGGTTTAGTTAAATCTGGTGGCACTTCCAATGATTTACCTTTTCGACTTGATTTATAATCTACTTTTTTGCCAATTTTTTTAACAGTTGAACACCCACTTAGCCCAATTAACGCAGCTAAACTTATAATTATGATTACTTTTAAGGTCCTAAACATTACTTTACCCTTGTGTTTTTTAGTTTCTATCCAATGTGAGTTGTCTTTATCATGACGGCCAACTTTTTATTATTTTAATCCCTATTTTACTCGTACTCCTGCCAGCTTCATTGCTTCAGCTAGCTTGGGTCGAAATTTTTCTGCCAACACAGTCATTGGCAAACGAATTCCCTCCGAGACATAACCCATTTTATGTAAAGCCCATTTGACAGGAATTGGATTTGCTTCGAGAAATAGCGTTTGATGCAAACCATCAATAGACTCGTTAATCGCTCTTGCTTTTACTTCATCCCCATCAAGCGCCGCTTGACACATCTCACTCATTTTACTTGGAACAACGTTGGCAGTCACTGATATTGTGCCTTGCCCACCCGCCAAAATAAAATCTAGCGCAGTCTCGTCATCACCACTGTAAAGTTCCACTTGATCACCACACTGATCTCGAATTGAGATTGCTCTAGCAATATCACCAGTCGCTTCTTTTATCCCA
Source organism: Gammaproteobacteria bacterium (assembly GCA_003233075.1). GTDB lineage: Bacteria > Pseudomonadota > Gammaproteobacteria > SZUA-21 > SZUA-21 > SZUA-41. Next base: position 13,610 of record QIKQ01000358.1, on the reverse strand, counting down.
ATAATATTGGGGATTTCAGCTAAGCGGCAAACTGTCTGAGGTAGCATATCACAAGCAGTACGTCCTGGAACATTGTACAATATTTGAGGGATCGCTACCTCTTTTGCGATAAATTTATGATGTAAATACAAACCTTCTTGTGTGGGTTTATTATAATAAGGCGTTACTAATAAACAGGCATCTACACCAGCCTGCATAGCACATCGAGTTAAATCCACAGCTTCTGTAGTGGAATTGGCGCCAGTGCCCGCTATGACTGGAATTCTTTGCTTAACCCGGTCTACAACAAAATTAATAACGGCACAGTGTTCTTCTTGATCAAGAGTCGCTGACTCCCCAGTAGTACCCACGGCAACTATTGCCTGTGTTCCATTTTCAATGTGAAATTCGATTAAACGCTCAAGCGCCTCGTAGTCTAGCTGCCCGGAATCAGACATAGGCGTAACGAGTGCGACCATACTACCGTGAAACATAAAAATCTCCAAAATATTAGATACTTACGGTAAATAACTTGGTTTTGTTATTTGCTACGCGAACGATATTACTGCGTGAAACCCTGAAAAACAAGCCAAATTCATAAGTTACAAATCTTTTACAAGAATTCGTAAAAAATGATCATAAAATTGTACCTAAGAGCGAAGGTGCCTGACCCCCACATAACATCAGGTTTAATATCATAAATAGGTGTTGTGTTGCACCTGATGTTATGTGGGGGTCAGGCACCTTCGCAAACCATTTATGGATTTATAAAGAATATGGATGATATAGCGGTACCTAAATGATTTACTATTACGCGATCGCGATTCATCTGCAACCAAACCAGTTTTATGAGTGCTTTAGATCCTCGTTATATTGAAATTCTAATCTGACGGAATTTGCTTGAATTGAACTCTATTGGCAGCTTTTGCTTGCAATTGAAACCCACCCCGGCTCGAAAGAGCCGGGCTACCAGTTTATTAGCTATTTGGTTCGGCTATGTTTTACAAATTTAATTAGGGAATTCAAAATGACTCAATCCAATGACAGTTTACGCGAAATTCGTATTAACCCAATAATTCCAAGCGAATCCGTTGTTATCTCAACCGCGCGCAATATGCGACCTCGGAAAAAAGAAGAACCCGCGCCACGCGATACCCGAGAACATGTTGAAACTTGCCCCTTTTGCAGTGGCAACGAAGCCATGACCCCACCTACTCTGAGTGCTTACCCTGATGAACAACACTGGGCTGTGCGCATAGTCGAAAATCTTTATCCTGTATTAGACGATAACTCTGATCAAGCTGTGTTGAATTTTGGCTTACATCAAGCAATCTTTGGCTACGGCCGCCATGAAGTGATCATTGATCACAGTAATCATGGTATCGCTATTCACGACATGAGTGTAGACCATCTATCTCTGCTATTAAGTGCTTACCAAGATAGAATGCAACAATTGTATCATCGCGATCCGAAATTAAAATATGTCCTGGTATTCAAAAATTTCGGCCCGGCAGCGGGAGGCACTATTCCTCACACTCACAGCCAAATTATAGCGATGCCCGTCGTTCCTGAAGATGTTTACAATGAAGTTGAACACAGCCGACGCTACTATGAAAAAAACCAGCAATGCATCTTTTGCTCGCTAATAGACGAAGCGCTTACCTTTGAAGCCACTATTTACGATCGAGATTCTGGTGCTATAAAACGTAAAATTAATGTCGGCCAATATGTCGTCGAAAAAAGCGAACATTTTATTGCGATCAAACCTTTTGCAAGCCGCTTTGAATGGGAAGTACATATATTGCCACTTAAGCATCAAGCCGATTTTTTAGATATGCAGCAATCAATAGCAGCGGATTTTGCACGAGTACTGAAAAGAACTATGGCAAGACTTGAGACTGTCATTGGTGGCGCGCAATATAACTATTTTTTACACTCTATCCCGCATGGAAATGACTATAAAAACTGCAATTCCAGCTATCATTGGCACCTTGAAATTTGTCCAAGGACAACGATTCCTTCAGGTTTCGAGCTTGGCTCAGGGTTTTTTGTTAATATTGTAAGTCCTGAGGATGCAGCCGAACAATTACGCGCAGTAAATCTTGATTAAATCTGATATATTTAGATTTTAGAATAATGAATTAGTTCTAAGTGCCATTATTTGAAACAACTAACAACAAATAAATTTGAGACTATAATTAAATCACTAATCAAAAATTGAACTTATTCATTCTTGTAACTAATTTTAAATCGGTATAAGACTTGACAGAACATAAATCTCATCTCGTATTAACTGCCTTAGGCGCTGATCGGCCTGGGCTGGTTAGTGAATTTTCTAAAGCCATATTTGAATCAGGCTGCACCATAGACGATAGTCGTATGATCGCCTTAGGCGGAGAATTTGCTTTATTAGTGCAAGTCTCAGGTAGCTGGAATAAAGTCGCCAAATTAGAGTCTGGGCTCTCTGCATTGGAAGTTAAACTCGAATTGAAGCTCAGTGCTACACGAACTGACTTAAAAAACAACGACCATTCAAAGCTTCCCTATGCAATTGACGTTGTCGCACTAGACCACCCAGGAATTGTCTATCAGCTTGCCAATTTTCTTTCTGCTCGAGGCATTAATATCGAGGAAATGAATACCAATACCTATTCGGCAGCACACACAGGCACCCCCATGTACTCAGTCCACATTCGAATCTGGATTCCCGCCTCATCGTCGATTTCAGAAATACGCGAGGCATTTATTGATAAATGCGACGAACTAAATTTAGATGCGGTAATCGAACCAATTAAATACTAGATATAAAGAGACTATCAATGAATAAAAACACCAGCGTGGGAAAAAAAGTTCCAGCATTTTCCGTCGCTATGACTAGCGATCAAGTTTTTAAACTTTCAGCTTACAAAGAAAAAAACGTGGTCATCTATTTTTATCCCAAAGATGCCACACCCGGATGCACACGTGAAGGTCAAGATTTTCGTGACAATATGACTAAATTTAAACGGCGCAATACTGTTGTCTTTGGAATCTCACGAGACAGCCTAAAATCACACGAAAAATTTAAAGAAAAACAGGCTTTCAACTTTGAATTACTAAGTGATGAAGACGAAACCGTTTGCAAACTTTTTGATGTCATAAAAATGAAAAACATGTACGGTAAAAAAGTACGTGGTATCGAGCGTAGCACTTTTCTAATTGACGGCAATGCTAAACTACATAAAGAATGGCGTAAAATAAAAGTCGACGGTCATGTCGACGAAGTCTTAGAAGCAATCAAACTCTTAAATGCAAAAAGTAAATAATGAAAAAACCAAAAAAAACTACTAGTAAAGCTAAACGCTTATTTATTTTAGATACCAATGTCATTATGCATGACCCTACGGCGATTTTTCGCTTTAGTGAACACGACATCTACTTACCGATGGTCGTGTTAGAAGAGTTAGATGCAGCCAAAAAAGGTATTTCAGAAGTTGCACGTAATGTGCGTCAAGCCAGCCGATTTTTAGATGACATCATTAATCAAAATACTGAATATAATATTTCAGAAGGTGTGCCTCTCGCCAGCTACAATTTTTCGCAAGAGTCTATTAGTTCGGGACACATCCATTTTCAAACCGAAACCACGGCAGAAAGTTTGCCAGCAAGTTTACCTGGCTCAACCCCTGACAATCAAATTATTGGTATCGCGCTTGCGCTAGGTCGTAAGCATCCCGATATTCGGATTACCATTGTATCTAAAGATATTAATTTACGACTAAAAGCGGCAATTTTAAGCATACACGCAGAAGACTATCATAACGATCAAGTTTTAGAAGATGTCAACTTACTCTTTTCGGGCGTAGAGGAATTAGATTCAGGTTTCTGGGAATCACTGGATAATAAAATAAAATCTTGGAAAGAAAAAAATCAAACATTTTATGAAATTCAAGGACCCGCTTGCGAAGGTTGGTATCCAAATCAGTTTTTACACTTGTCTGGCAACAAAGAATTTCACGCCCGCGTCATTAAAAAAAATGCCACCAGCGCAACGATAGCAACCACTGCTGATTACAGCCAACAAAGTCATCCCGTTTGGTCAATACACGCCCGCAATCCCGAACAAAACTACGCGCTTAACTTATTGCTTGATCCAAATGTAGATTTCGTCTCACTTGTGGGCATGGCAGGCTCAGGCAAAACCTTACTCACACTTGCAGCCGGTTTGGTTCAAACCTTAGAAGACAATTTATATCAAGAAATAATAATGACTCGCGTGACGGTTCCCGTAGGTGAAGACATCGGGTTTTTACCTGGCACGGAAGAGGAAAAAATGACACCTTGGATGGGTGCATTAATGGATAATCTTGAAGTACTCACTATGAGTGGTAAAGATAATTGGACTCGGCAAGCTGCTAATGATTTGTTACAACACCGCATAAAAATAAGATCACTTAACTTTATGCGCGGCAGAACTTTCCTAAATCGTTTTATTATCCTTGATGAAGCACAAAATTTAACTTCAAAACAAATGAAAACCTTAATCACCCGCGCGGGTCCGGGCACGAAAGTCGTCTGCTTAGGCAATGTTGCACAAATCGATACTCCTTATTTAACTGAAACCACATCAGGCTTAACCTTTGTTGTCGATCGATTTAAAAAATGGGACTACAGTGGACACGTCACCTTAATACGCGGTGAGCGGTCTCGATTAGCGGATTATGCGTCTGATAAATTATAGAAATTGTCAAAAATATAGCTAGGTGAAAGCCATGAAAATTAAAATTCTAATATTGCTTATAAGCTTAAGTTTATTTTCCAATTTTTGTATAGCAGAAAGTAAGTATGACAAAGCCCATTCCGCGATTAGCTTTATTTTGTTTGATTACGATAACGTGAATGAATTTATTACATTTAAAATCAGAAACAGTGGATACATTGATTTAAGTTTCGCAAATAATATTCCTGACGATCTTTTTCTGGAGATTATCCAAAAACTGAAAAAACACCCCGATGTGAAAGGCGTCTTGGCGGGCCGAGGTGGGCCAACTTGTTCTCTGTGGCGATAACACCCGTTATCATCTTTCCTGCACTCGCAAGCTCCTGCAGGCTACTTTGATTGTGGCTTGAAGCCCGTCAGGCTGTGAGAAATGCGGGCTAGACCAATGACTTTATTTGTATCGGGATCAATCTCAACTAATTCTCCACGATCGTTTAATTGTACTAATCCCCGATAATACTGCTCGCTAGGCTCATGTAAGGTATGATCAAGTGTGCCATCATCTTTCCCCCAATTAAGAGCCCGCTCAGGTAGACCAAGCTCGCGTAACATTTCGCTTTCAAAGCGAATGCAAATTAACTCCATCTCGCGCCCAGGTTCAAGTCCTTCTGCTTCTATTAAGGGTAATACATGCGCCATAAGCTCATGATGAAGTATGGCAAGTGGATTTGCTATATCGCCGGTTGAGTAAAACTCACCTTCTGTAAATTGATCCGGTAAGACAAGCGCTCCACTCGGTGTCACTGCATCAGAATCTTCACCGTTACTTGCCACACGAAATGGGCGCCATTGCCCTGCACCGTAAGCCTCTATGCCTGCAAGCGTAATTGTACCGTCTTCTTCCCGCCAATCTTGTTTGATGTGAATCTCATCCAGCGCAATTAATCTTTCTAATGCCACAGCACCCAATTCAGTTTGAGCATAAGCCCGAAATGCCGCTTCAACATTTGCAGAGGGACTCACTAATTCCGCACCAAATCCGCCTTCAGCTATCTCCAATTCATCAGATAGCGCCTGCGTGAAATCAGGACCAGGGTATAAAGTGCGTGCGATTGCTTCACGTTTAAGGCTCACCTCACATTTGTAATTTTTTCCAACGAAATGGCGCCGAATCACAAGCTCAACAATTTCAGCACGTTTTATTCTTAATATCGTCGTCAAGCCTGCCTCTGGTATTTCAATTCCTAGTGCTCGATTTAATCTGTCTACTTTTAACTTACTCATTCCGCACTCCCCTGCTTTTCCATTTTTATATCAACCATCACGGTATCTATTCACAAATAATAAGCAACCGCTGGTTAATTCAGAGCTTCCTTAAACCTAGCACACTATTAAGTGCCGCTTTTTCGGCTGTCACCCCGATGTGTACCTCTCTCGTCAAAATGTAAAACACTTTCATATGAAACCTGATCTCCATAATTATCCGTCCAAGATATATTGAGTTGTTGACCACTACTCAGTTGCTGCATAATGTCAAAAGCAAAAAAAGGGTTTTTAGATATATTAATACCTAATTGCATTTCTATGAGTGTCTCACCCTCAATACTAACACTAATATTTTCGATGAAGTCAGCCGGTATTTTTTTACCCGTTTTCTTATCGCGACGATAGCCTGTTTCCATAGGATGTATCACTATGGCTTTAAAGACTATTTGCCCGGCATTATCTTTCATAATCCGATAACGTATTTTATTTTTATTCGATTGAATACTCATAGTTAAGCCCCTCCGCAACCGATAGTCACTTTCACTTCTTTTTTAACTCCCTGTAGCCCCTGATCAGTTTGAGCAATGATGTAGATATCACTTGTTCTGGATATTCTTGCTCTTAAACGCATCGCTAAATCGCTACCTGGTTTAAACTTAAAAACACCAATTAGTGGTTTGATATTTTTTTCAGCAAAAACGGCGACCGAAGAAACCAAGTCCCTTTCGCCAAGAATGCTGATTGGCACAACTTGGCCATTTTCCGCAATATCGGGGGCACGAATTGTCAGAATATTGCTGGCAACAATATAGTCAGCTTGACTACCGTAGACATTAAAAATTTCTTGATATAACTCGGCAGACACTAAAAAGTCTCCGGCTTGATTTGCACTCACTAAAGGCAAATTTGCCAATAGTGGTATAGCTAAACTCGTTTTTATAATATGCCGTCTGGTTTTTGAAAATGATTTCATCGCAATCCTCCATTATTGCTAATCATTATCGCAAGCTTGATACCATATAACTTATTTTTTTAATTTCAATGACTTAGTTAGTATTGTCGTGAGATTGGCGAGCAAAAACAGTGGAAAACGCAAGATGACATTGCGAAAAAGAATACTTAAGAGTCTGAATTTACAAAACAATTGAATTGTCGAGATTGCTTCAGTTACTACGTAACTTTGCAAAGACGATCTGAATTTAGTAGATTACTCGATTCCACGCTCCTGCGTGGGAATACTTTGCTTGTTCTCACATTCATGCGTGGATCAGAGATTAGCGGACCGCTACTGAATTTTAGGCATATTGGCTTTAGACATTATGTTTTTAGTTTTTCGCTTCAAGCTAAACCATACTCTTTCGGGATAACTCAGCAAATATTTACCATTTGCTAAAGAAAGTTTAATAATAAGAATGAAAACCAGCCAAAATACCCAATAGTTTACCCCCCAAAGATATAAGCCATAAATCGGCTTAGCTAATAATAGAAAGCTAACGAATGGCGTTACAATAATAAGGCTGGTCAGTATTTTCGCACTGAAAGAAAAACCATTCTTGTTTTTAATAATCAATGCGGTTATCCAAACAAGTAGCGTACCAGCTAAGTAGGTTTTACCATATTCAACTATTAGTGAATGACATTGATTGATCCAAGGCTCAAACCCTATTGACTTGACTTTAGAGTAATGAATTCCCTCTATCATAAAACCAAAAAATATGGCCGAAATTGGCATTATAATCGCGAAAGCGTTCATACAGATTATCCTTACAACTAGTGATTACGTATAGCGCAAGAAAATATTAATGTAGTCAGACAAAAATCTCTAGACGAATAAGATACTTATCTCGAACTACCCATTTAAGCTAGTTGCTTGAATTGCTGAACTTTTCTTTTTCTGATCAGTCTTTATTCAAATCTAATCTCTTGTGTTTTATTAGTTTCATTTTATTATTAGCAATAATACTTTGTTTAATCATTGGAATTAGCTCATGAATGAATTCGCTAATATAGACCCTAATTATAATTACTGCAGTCCTAGTGACGATACTATTACAAACGAACTCAGCTACCACTACTATCGTCATTTTGAAACTTATTTAAAACAAGAGCAAAAAAATCAAATATTATTGTGTTTGTTTATCATTGCTCTTTGTTTACTATTTTCTTTATCCTTCTCTTTTATGTTACTAGGATTTAGTTTTATTGCTGTGCTGTTATTTATTAGTCTATTGGTTAGTATTGATCTTAATAGTCAGTTAATGGATTGCAGATCAAGATTGCAGCTACTAAAGCTAGAGCAAGAAAGTAAGTAGTTCACCGGTATGAAATATACCGGCTAAAACTATTTAATCACTTTGATTGTATTCGCAGATGGAAGGTTGATTTAACTTGGGAATCATTCACTATTGCTACTTTAACTTTAAGCATAATAGTTTCAGCAATTTCCATTGCTGAGTCATTTATAAACCTTAATTTAAGGTTTTAAAGAATGGCATAGTTTTGCTATGCCATTCTATTTTAATGTCTTGTTAAATTAGCTAAAAATATTCTAAATTCCTGTTTAATTTACGCTAATTTCTAAGTAATTTAACGCCTCTCTGGGCAATTCCACTTTTGTTTTCGCCAATATTTTTTCTTCTTGTTCATGGGTCATTAAATGTTTATGGTCGCCTATAAGCCCTTTACGAATAAAACCCCCTGGTTTAAATACTGGTTTATTATTCATTTGCATAGCAAATTTTGACACATTTTGTTTCATCCATGCAAATGAGCAGTATTCTAGTACTCTTTCGCGCTGCACTGCCGATAATTGCCACTGCAAAAAATTAAGAATTTGATTAATACTAGCCTCAAATTCATTTTTCATATCCTCATATCTTAACCACAACAAGTTTGGATGATCATGATACGGCCACCAACTTTTAATATTACGGTACCAAACTCCATTATTAAGCCAATCATTCACATACTCATCAAATGAATTAGGTAAAGGAATACCCATTCTGGAACGTGCTTCATCAGTAAAATCAAGCAAATGATGATAAAAACTCACACAGCAATCTCGAGGATCGCGAGAACTAAGTATTATTTTGGCGCACTCTACTCCACCAGGAGTTTGTTGATAGGTACAATGAGTTTTAAATATTCTTGGCTCAATCAATTGATCAAATTCTTCAAGAACTTGCGAACAAGATTTACCGTCACGCGGCAGTTCAAGCCAAGGCACAACTTCATCTATGGAGTCAAAATTGGAGTCGCCGCCACTGCGAAGCTGATGCAAAATTTGCTGCATCCAAGTAGTTCCTGCCTTAGGTGCTGTGGTAATTAAAATATCGCTAGGACGGGGTTTAAAATTAGCGAGTAAATTAGGATCGTGAGTCGAATCAGCTTTTCCCCAACGAGAATCAATATATGCCTTTTTCATAAGTAAATATTCTTAGCGTTAGTGCAATACATGATCACCAAAAATATCATTCTCTGCATTTTCTAAATGCAGCGTAATATCATCATGCCAGTGCCCTATAAAGACTTCAAAAGCTTTCTCGGTATAAACAGCGGGATACCAAACATCAATAATTATTTGATTTGCATCTGGATCATCGTATGCCTTCGCTACTGTAGAGGATGAATTAAAATAATCTAAAACCATATAGAGCTTAGTTCTCCACTCGACTAATAGATCTTGATCCAATTCTTCAACTGCATCATATTCCACTGCCGTGAACAAGCGCACTCCACCTTCATAAGACTCTAACATCAGGTAACCATACTCTTCATGGAAATAAACTAAGCCATCTTCCTCACCATCAGCTTCATCACTTTCTTCCCATTCATAATCTAGTTCTTCCAGATGACTGACAATAGAATCAATTATCTCACTAGTATCTTCGTAATAAGTAAATTCAAGATAGCTATTCTCGTCTGCTTCATATAATACTGGGCTTTCATCGAAATTATTTTCGACGAAATCATCAACCGTCTTAAGCCTAATCTCAATCTTCTTACCCTCCGATGAGATCCTTACTTGATAACTACCCGGTTTAACGTTAAAAAAATGACCTGCAATTGATTCCTCAGGCTCTTCTCCCTCACTTGTCACCGCCTCTCCAGGCCCTATAAAAAAACGCCCACTGCTATTTTTAAGCGTTGCTTGAACAACAATACATTCGCTTTCTGCCTCGTGGTCTGTCACAACTAAGTCTTCATTAGCACCATTAATGATATTAACTTCATAGGCGCCATCTTCATTCAATCCAACAAACAAAACATTACCCCGGTTAAGTTCACCGATTTCTTCTGTCGGATCCGACCACCAATCATAACCATCATCCATACGATGTTTTAATTGGCTTAGGTCATAGAGAACGAGAGTTGCAGTATCAGTTACGATTTTCATAAGTCATTAACCTAGCCCGCGTATTTCACAAAGGCGGACTGTATTTTTAAATAATATACGACGATCAGAAGCTTGTGACCGAATTAATACAGCTAAGAAAAAACCGTTTATCCTTTTCAAATTCAGACTAAATCTGATTTTGCCTGAATTCGAATCATTTGTGATACGCGGGCTAGCAAAATGAATGCATCCACGCATATTATATTGCCTACTACTCGAAAGATTAACCCAGTCTAACTGTAATAATAACACTTATAAGTCAATTATTCCTTCTCAGCACTTGCAGTCATTATTGGTTTAGCGCGAGGCCAAGCCCTCAAAACGGCTTGCACTAATGACGCGAGTGGGATCGCAAAAAAGACACCCCAAAAACCCCATATAGCGCCAAAAAATAAGACTGCGATTACTATCGCAATCGGATGCAATTTGACGACTTCTGAAAATAATAGCGGAACGATGACAATGCCATCGATCGCTTGAATTACAGCATAAGAGCCGATTACCCACCAAAAATTAACTGTTAATGAGCCGGCGTCTTGGTAAGTAAAATAAGCAATGAGCACAATAGGTATGGTAACCACGATCATGCCGACATAGGGGATTAATACTGAAAACCCAACCATAGCAGCTAACAGTAAAGGCGCTGGCATGTCGAATAATAGAAATGCGATATAAGTCGCAACCCAGACCAATAAAATTTCGAACACCTTGCCACGAATATAATTAGCGATCTGTTCATCTAACTCTTTCCAAACAGTATTAGTTAATTCGATATTTTTTGGATAATAGCTTTTCATCCAAGCCAAAATTTGATCTTTATCTTTAAGAAAGAAAAAAACTAAAAAAGGCATCATGAATATAAATACGGCGGCTTGAAATGCGGTATTAAATGCACCAACACTAAAGACGGATTGAACAACTTCCTTGCCGTAAGTTGCCGAGTTAGCACTAATTTCTCGAAATACCTTGGATATATCTTTTTCACCAAAACCAGGGAAGCGCTTGCTAACTTCTTGCAAAAACTCTTTTAAAGTATCACTCAGTTGCAAAACTAATTTACCAAAATTTACGCTAAAAAATCCATTTATTTGCCGGATTAACTCAGGTATCACATAAGCCAAAAAAATAATCATCAGAGTAATAAAAAAAGCGTAAACAATTAACAATGAAATCGAATTAGGCACTCCGACTCGCTCTAGTGGTTTGGTCAGACCCAATAATAAGTAAGCGACAACAATTGCAGTTAATACAGGAGCCAAGTGACTGCCCATAAGCAATATAACTGTAAAACATATAATGAGTACAATTACTAAACTAACTACCTGTGGGTCTGAAAAGTAACGGTGAAACCAGTCACGTAGAACGTTCATTTTTATGTTCCTTGTTTAGATGGCACACCATCTTTTTTTTGATATTGATCAGTGAACAACTGCTCTAAATCATCTATTACCTCAGAAGCCGATCTGCCTTGCATGACATGTTGCGTCATCAAACTAGACGTCTGATTGAGCAAAGTAGCCTTGTCTAACATTGGATAAGAGGCCGATAATCGCTTAATAGCGGCAATAACACTTTCGTCGTCAGGTCGTTGAATAACTTTCGGTTCTTCTTCGCAAATAGGGTTTGAATCTTGGCTTTCTAGCGTATTTAACGAGTCTGCCTTGCTATGCAAAAAACGTATATATTCTAGCGCAGCCTCACATTCTTTCTCCGGCAACTGCTGAACTAATTCGATCAACTTTTTTTGAGTTTCAGTCAATGAGCTAACCTGCTGTGAAAATTTTTTCTCAATTCGGATTTTCTTTATAATCGCGGAACATGAAACAAATAACTAGGTCGTAAGCCAAACTTGCAATATTTGAACCTAAATTAAGACTAGTGTATTGAATTGTAAGAAAAAAAACTACTAATAATACTTGAATTTAACATCTATATAGATTGGGAGGCGGTAAAGCATCTCGCATGCTCTTATATTTATAAATCAATATTGAGACTGACTCGCTTGGACAAAAAACAAGCAATCTCGACATCAAATAGCTAAATATAGGCTAAACTACATCTTGCGCATGTTCTTTACAATAATTACGAGCAAACTCAAGCAACTCATCCATTGCTCGATGTCTAAATTTTTGTTTTTGATGAACAAAGGAAAAAGGTCGCTCTAGTGGTGGATCTAACTGAATTGCAGTCAAACTTTTCAGTTGCATTTCTTTACTAATTGTCGCTTTAGAAACAATTGAAATTCCCATTCCGGACTCTACGGCACCTTTTATTGACTCTGGACTACCGAGCTCCATCGTAATTTTCATATCATTTATTTGCACACCTTGATTTTGCAGGTAATCTTCTATTACTTCACGAGTACCAGAGCCTTCTTCACGAGTAATAAACTTGTGCTCAACTAAAGTCTTTGCTGCTACCCCTTCTTGACTCGATAGTACATGGTCATTCGGTGCAATCACTACTAAGGGATCTACTCTACAAGTCTCGACCACTAAGTTTTTATTACTGACCGGCGCTTCTACTACCCCTAAATCGATATCATTATTTTCAATCATACCCACAATACCATCTGTATTGGACACCTTTAAATGTACACTTACATCGGGGTATTTATTCTTAAATTCTCCTAGCAATGCTGGCAACATATACTCAGCTATTGTCGTACTCGCGCCTATTATTAATGCTCCACTAATTTCGCCAGTCACTTGGCGTACGGCATCTTCCATTTCCGCATAATGTTCAAATATTTTGTCTGCTACCCTGTAAACCTGCTTTCCAGCATCAGTTAAACTTATGCGGTTATGGGTGCGATCAAACAAACGGGTATTAAAATGCTCTTCAAGTTGTCTTACTTGAAAAGTAACCGCAGGTTGGGTCATGTGTAGATTTTCAGCCGCTTTTGTAAAACTTAAAAGGCGTGCAACCGTATGGAATACTTGCAGTCGTCTATCAGCCATGATTATCTCTCGTTATAAACTGGGTTAATTAAGGGACGCAATCATACCATTTTATCGCACTAAAATAAAAGTTATAACGATGTTTATTTTCTATCCATTACGAGATAGATGGTTATTTAAAGGTTTGAAACACCTATTATTTGCGGGTATCTTTTGCAGTGAATGAACAATCATTAGCTTTACCAAGTACGCTGAACAAATGAGCATCACTAGCTGAGGAGCTAGCCCGCATTTCTCACAGCCCATCTACTGCGACGGCCCAATTGCATACTATGACTCGTTTTCACTCGGTCCAAGCGCTCGACATAGT
>QIKQ01000225.1 GCA_003233075.1 Gammaproteobacteria bacterium | reverse complement strand
ATGGGTTGTGCCCGCAGCAAGCTGCGGGGTAAGCTGAGTCTAGGATTATTGTTTAGATGAACATATTAAATATACGGCTTCAATTATGACTGAATGTTTTATATACAAATCTCTCAAGAAAAGCGAAACCTATTTGTACATACTCGAAAAGAGTAAGTTCGAAATCCTTCCAGATTCAATGTTGGCTATTCTCGGCGATCTTGAATTTGTAATGAGTTTAGATTTAGAGAAAACTATGAAATTGGCAAATGCAGATATTGATAAAGTAAAATTTCAACTAGCTGAAAAGGCTTATTATTTACAGCTACCGCCAAAGATACACGTTAGTTAAGTCATTATTTTGCCGATTGAGCTTTGCTAGGTTTATTGTTGTTTCCAGAAACAATGGTCTGGTTTCTGCCATTTTCTTTAGCGACATACAATGCTTGGTCAGCACATTCTATCCATGCTTTGTGGGTTTTAAGTTTATCGTTATATTCCGCTATTCCTAAGCTGATAGTCCATTTTATCTCATGATTATCATATTTAACCGTATGGTTTTGAATTTCGCGGCGCAGTCTTTCCGCAAAAATTTTAGCATTTTTAGCATTACAATCGACCAATATAACTACAAATTCTTCTCCGCCGTATCGTCCTGATATATCGGTCAGCCTATTTGCTTTTCGCAAAGAAAGAGAAGTTTCTTGTATAACTTCATCGCCGGCCTGATGTCCATACGTATCGTTCACTTTTTTAAAGTGATCGATATCAAACATAATTAAAGTACAAGGTTGTTTCGAACGTTGTGAGCGAAAAAACTCATGGGATAAGCATTCTTCCCAGTAAGATCTATTATTTAGTTGTGTAAGTCCATCGGTACGGCTAAGTGATTCAAGTTCATTATTGGCTTTTTTAAGATTGTTTTTATTGACCGCGATGTCTGTGACATCATAGATAATCATCCCTACGCGGTCAACTTTACCATCAGCAGACAGTAGCGGCATAAAAGTAATATTTTGATACATAAAATTACTAGCGCCGGTAATAGGATGATAGTTTTTAAATTTAAATAAGAAGGGACGTTGCTCCCACGTAGTGAATGAGCGACTTTCCAGTAAAAAAACAGACTTAAGCTTGCGACAAAGCCAAGCTTCGGGAATATCTCGAAAGACGGATAAAATATCTCTGCCTATTAATCCAGTTGGGCTTAGTCCGCTGTGGTTTTCCATAAAACCATTCCAAAGATGTATTTTTCGATCTACGTCCAAAACGACTAGACCGACATCAATCGATTGCAGCATATCCATTAGCCAATGAATTTCGCTTATTGCTACTTGTCCCTGTCCTTTAACCATTCTATTCCGCTAAAATTGACATAATATTATTAAGTGGTTTTAAAGAGTCTTCGGTAAACAACAATAATATATTGCACTTGATATTGCGTTTTTCGATTGAACATCTCATTTCTATAGCGAGTGACTGCTTCCAATTTGGTTTCTCTTGGGCTAGAGTATTCGACATTTTACAATGTTTGCTGACTACAACTGGACTGCCTTGACTAAAGTTCACCTCAAGTTGATTAGCGATTCCCTTTAAGAATGCACCGATCATGACAGAACCAATATCCATGAGTAGCTCTAATTCGACTACTTCGTTTAGTTTACCTTCATAACTCATTAAGTCTGCGATATCAGTAAAACTAGATTGATTGAATATTAAGATTGCCTCACCAGCAATACCTGATCCAATAAAACCTTGGCAAACGGCAGACATTTTATCTTGTTTATCAATCAGCTCAAAAGTACTTTTCAAATCTTCAGATCGAATTAGTTTTACTTTAGGTACGGGCATTTTAATGAAGACGCCGAGTAATCGGGCCAATAAATCAGCCGCTTGTCCCATGGCAACATTAGCGAGTTCTCTATAGCAATCCCAACTGTCGGTGCTCACTTCAATTTTCTTTTGTACAGAGCTTGAATCCACTTCAATTCCAAAACGTGATAAAACTTCTGCAACTTGTTCTTTGCTTACGGGCTTTTTAATAAATTCTAAGGCGCCCAATGACATGACACGTTTATAAGCTTCTGGCTGAATATCGCCGGAAACTACGATGACCATAGTTTGTAAGTCACCTTTTCGAATTTGCTGTAATACTTCATAGCCGTCTAATATAGGCATATTAAGATCAAGAAACATTAGATCTGCTTTACCACTGCGGATAATTTTTAATGCTTCTTCGCCATTTGTTGCAAAGCTAACTGATTCACTCAAGCTGCCTGGTAAGGTGCGCGCAATTTGCTTCCGAGCAAAACTAGAATCGTCACATATTAATATTGGAGTTGCCATGCACATAGTGTCGGCGAGTTATGCAATAGGTTAAGCGCTTAGGTGAAATAATTATTTTACATTAGTACGAGCAGGGGATTAGAGCTATAAACAAATTGTACAGGAAACGATTACCTAATAATTAAATTCAGCTTACCCCCAACTTGCTACGAGGTAGTTTATTGAAAACAGTTTAGAATAACTTGTGTTGTCTGGATTATTAGTCGATGGTTTTTAACATATATTGTTAAGGGATTGGGAGAATTCAAGACTTTGTTTCGCCCTTTCTTTTTGGTTTGCTACAACCTATAAACAGTCCTGATTGCCCGCCTGACTTTATACAAAACTTCTTAAGGACCAGGCCATTAACTCGCATTTTTATTTACTCAGTCGAACAATCAGAATTGTTTCTAGGCCGTTCAACTCATGTGCTAGGTTAAAGCGATAATCGCTATTTTTGTATGTTTAATTAATCAAAGTTCATAAAAGCCATATTGTTAAAGAGCAGTATCATGATTTAAGTTGTTAAAAAGTTAATCAATCCTCATTTTGCATAAAATTATTTGCCTTAACCGTTTAAAAGACGTGGGAAAAAATCACTTATCTTTGTTGGGAGATCGCGATATTTTCTTGTTATTCAATGGTTTGTGTTATATCCTTAGTGTTTCTAAGATTGAAATAAAAACACGGACATTAATTGTCCCGCAACGCCGAAAGGATTATAATTATCTCTATCAAGATCTAAAAAATCTTGTGCAAGCGGTGTGCTTGGGGAATGCAAAGTAGTGTTCTGCGATAATAAAATTATAAGCAGAGCTTTGGATATAACAAATATAAACAGAAGGTCCACGACCAAATCTTTACATAAACATCAGTAAAAATGTTTTTGGTTTGGCTATTTCTGAAATGAGGATCGTGAAAACGAAGAAGGACAAATATTATGAAACGAAATATTTTTTCGGTTTTTCTTTGTGTGTGCGTGGCTTTGATTGGCACTGCTTGTAATACTTCAAGCACTAAATCCGCAAAGGCTACAAATACCAAGAATAAAACAAAGAAAGTCAGACTCGACAAATTGCTCACTGAGTATGATCGAAAGGCTTTTAAGGCATTACGCAAACACAATTTTGAAGAAGCAGCGGGACTTTTTTATAAAGCAGCAGTTCGTTCAGAAAAAAAATACGGGCGTGATCATCCCCTAGTTGCGACACAATATAATAATATTGGATCGGCTTTAATTCGAAAGGGAAAATTTAAAAGAGCTGAGACTTACTTAAATAAGGGTCTCAGAATTGCGTTGGCTAGCCGAAAATTAGGTTCCAAACATACAGTCACTGCCTCTCTATATAATAATTTAGGCAATGTTTTTCAAGGCCGGAAACAATATCGTAAAGCGATCAGTTACTACAATAGATCCCTAAATATTCAAAAAGGTATATTTGGCTCAAACCACTATAAGGTTGCGTTAAGCAACTACAATTTAGGTTTAGTGCATCGCAAAACTCGTAACTTCGATCAATCAATAAATCATTATAAAGTAGCCCTCGATTTTGATATTAAGAAAAATGGTGAAAATCACCCAAATGTGGCAAGTTTGTACACTGCGATTGGTGCCGTTTACCGTTTCAAAGGCGATATGAATCAAGCTAAGGGTTATTATCAAAAAGCACTGAATATTAATTTAAAATATTTTGGTAAAAACAGTCCAAAATTAATCACTAATTATGTTAATTTGGGCACAGCAAACAGACGCTTGGGTAGACAAAATAAGGCGATTGCACTTTACCTAAAAGCAATTGAAATTCAAAAGAAAGTTCAAGGAACAAACGATTTGCGAGTGGCTAATCGCTATGGAGATATCGCGCTAGCTTATAGCCTTAAGGGCGATAAAAAAAGTGCAGTGTCTAACTACCAAAGCGCTTTAGATATCGAAGTTAAGATTCTTGGAGCCCGGCATCCTCGTGTGGCCTACCGTTACGGAGCGCTGGGTAAGGCTTGGATTTTCACCAAAGACTATGACAAAGCCATCGACTCATACCAAAAAGCTCTAACAATAGAGCTCAAGAAGCCTAAGCCTAGGCAAATTACCGTGGCACGTAGCTATAATGGTATTGGTGCGGCTTATAGTGGTAAAGGCGAAATTAAAAGCGCAATTACTTACTATAAAAAGGCTTTGGCATTACGTATGAAACATTTAGGTAAAACCGACCCTCGAACGCAATCGACAATTAAAAACATTGGTTTACTAGAGAAAAAATCTCAGTAAGCGATGGTTAAAGCACTAAATAAAGCCAGATTGAAATTTCAATCTGGCTTTATTTTTCCTTGTTAAAAATCACTCAATTATAAAAAAAATTCACTTTAGGTTTTATTTCTCGAGATACAAAGGTCTCGGAACGAAATATGCACCATACCATTGAGTAATCTCGTATAAATAGTAAAGTTTCTTTAGCTAATAGTCCTTAGTGCAATGAGTACTTAAGAGTATTCAATTAATTTTGGCTGCTGTAGTTTCTGAAAAAGAACTATTTTGGTCGCTCAGAATCTTGCGACATACGAAGATCGGCTGGAAAAAGCGTTTGGCGAAAACATATCAATTAGACTTGCGTAGATTAAGTACGAATTTTACAGGGACAACTAACTAGATAGGGAAGGGTTATGCAGTATCATCAGAAAAACAGTTTCGATCCATTAGCGTTTAAATGGTTTTCGATTGTGACGTTTATTTTAATGGCTTGGGGCGTTTTAGCTGCTTGGTTTGCCTTTACCTATAAGATACCGCTTGACGTATTCTCTTTGTTATCACACGAGCAAACTTTAGCACAGTGTTTAGTCACAGGACTGATATATGGCTTAGTTGCTAGTTTTATCTTAGTCATTCTAGGTTCGCTCGGCTACTATAATCCAATTATTGCGTTTGTTATATTGTTAGCAGGTATAATAATGTTTTTTGACTTTGTGCTTGGCAACAGTCATATTACAGAAAGTAAAAATTTAATTTGGTTGATGGCTCTTCCTTTTGTCATAATACGAGATGTAGTAACCTATATCATACTTTGTAAAATAAATAGACGGCTTGATCAAGCCAAAGACGGGAAGTTTGATGGTACGCAGTCCCAGGAAAACTATTTTTCGTAAGTTAAAGTTAAGTTAAAATGATGCTTAATCTTTGTCTTTTATTTTTAGTAATTTTTTGATCTTGCCTATACGCTCGTTATCTTTGTGAAGAGTGATTAGTAGATCACTTTTTTTACTCAAGCTATATTCCCATTCTTCCATGGCCTCAACTAGAAAGTTTTTTAATTTTTCATTTTCTTTACGTAACTTCTCGTTCGTTTCCATTAGCTCAGCGACTTTAATACTCAGGCGCTCGCCCGGTGTTTTTCCGTTTTTTTTGTCCTCCTCGTTCAGACCTTTTATTTTTTCTAATAAGTTGCTCATTATTTACCTCATAATTTTAGAAGTCCCATTACTTCTTAAAATATTGTTCATTGTGTTGAGTCATTATACAAAAACTGTTGAGACAATCCTAATAATCAATAGTAAAACTGAGATTTATTCCACAAAGGAGTTATAAAAATGATAAATATCAATAACATATGATATTATCAAAATAGGTTGTAGGTCACAGTTTTCTAATATTTGTTAGTTAATTGCCTAAATTGGGTGGTGAAGCAGCGCACCTTATCCATTATTTGTTAATGGATATAGATAGTCAAATAGAGATTATTTGATCTCTTTGTTAAATTTATATTTGCATATTAATTCAATTCGTATTTTTAATGTTGTTTTAACAATCATTCTGGCTAAATACTATTTTAATAGACGATAACTTGATTATTCTTTATGAATATTTATCGTTGATTTAGTTTTAGTGTTTAGTAAATTAGAGTGATGTGAGGTTTTAAAAATATCTTGAACCACGTCATAGTATTAAACGTGGATAATAGCATCTCTGCTGCGGGCAATAAATAGGCAGTTACTGGGGCTATAATAAAACTTGAATTAGAGCTAAATTAGATTGTTTTATAAGTAGACTAATATTAATCAATAATTTTAGATATTTTAATCAGCGTGTGATGTCTAAGTGGATACAAAGTGGAAGACGATACGGCACGCTTAATTTTCCATGTAGTGGAAAACGCATTGCAGCAAGATTTAGTTTTAGGAGTTGCTCGTCGTGTTGAATTCAAGTCAGTGTATGACAAAGACGAATAAATGCGATTTTTCGAGAAAACTTAGATTTTATTCTATAGAATCTATTAGGATAGCAAACTTACTATGCTTAAGTGTACAGAACCTGACGGGAGCTAAATACGTGAAGTTAATATTTTTCTTTGTAATGCTATTAATTGCAAATAATATTTTTGCTGTAGATCCAAGCCTTATTAAAAATGAAAGTAAAAAAATAAAACTGGCGGAAGAGAAATATCATTGGATGGGTGAGAATGACGATGAAAAAAGAAAAATTGGTAAGTGGGTAAATAAATCTGTATCTGGGAAAATAAAGAAAATAATTCATTATAAGAAAGGCATAAAACATGGAGTCTCCATCACATATCGATCCAACGGGGATAAGCAGGCTGAATCGAATTACAAGGAAGGTCTTTTAGATGGGAATTATGAGATATATTTTATTAATAGTGCCCTTAAATTAAAGAAGCACTACAAAAAGGATTTACTCGATGGGAAATATGCTGCTTATTATAAAAGTGGTCGAAAGCGAACCCTTAAAAATTATATAAATGATATTATAGATGGAACTTACGCTAAATATTTCGATAATGGTAAGAATACTTTAGAAAGCAAAGGTTACTATGTAAAGGGTAAAAAGTCGGGAACTTGGCAGAAATGGACCGAGTACGGTGTTCAAGTTAACTTAGAAAATTATAAAAATGGTTTACGACATGGAACAAATAAATATTATATTTTTGGTAATTTATTTAAAAATGAGCAGTATAAATTTGGCAGAAGACAGGGTAATTTTGTTGAGTATTTTTTAGATAAAAAGAAAAAAAAGCACATTGAAGGCTCGTATAACAAGGGCTTAAGCAATGGCACTTGGGTTTATTGGCGTTACAGTGGAAATGAAAAGAAAAAAACAATTCAATATAAATCGGGCAAACTTAGCGGCATTAAAATTATTTATGATGATTATGGACGGATATGGAAAAAATATTCTTATAGCAAAAACAAGTTAAATGGTACTTATACTGAGTATTTCAGCGAGTTAAAAGACAAAGTGCGGCTTATAGGTGCTTACGTTGACAATCAAAAGGTCGGTGCGTGGACACACTACTTGCCAGATTCAAAAAATGTCTATCGTATTGTGTTCTATAAGAATGACAAAAAAGACGGCATGTCAAAATTTTATTACGCTTCAGGGAAAATTGCAAAACTAATACTTTATCTAAACGGCAAAAAGCATGGTAATTACCTGGCGTTTTTTGATCTAAATAAAAAGATTATTTTAGAAAAAGGTCAATACCTCAATGGTAAAAAGACAGGTTTATGGTTAACACAGTATTCAAAGGGGTCTCGTAAACGTGAAAAAATCATGTATGAAAAGGGAAAGAGGCAAGGTGCTTATTTAAAGTATTATCCAAGCGGAAATGTTTGGATTCGCTCAAATTATATGCGGGGATCTCTGCAGGGGCAGTATTCTGAATATTATGATAATCGGAATAAGTGGGCTCGACAGTCAGGATCTTATGACAAAGCAGAAAAAACTGGATTTTGGATTTACCGATATCCCACAGGTGGGCAAAAACGAGAAAAAATCAGTTATCTAAATGGAAAAAAGCAGGGTATTTATATTAAATTTTATAAAAGTGGAAATATTTGGATTCAGTCAAAATATGAAAATGGTTCATTACACGGTAAATACGTTGAATATTATGATAGTGGCCGCAGTGTAAAAAGAAAAACTGGGCAATTTGAAAAAGGGAAAAAAATGGGATTTTGGTATGACTGGAGTCAAAGTCAAAGTCAAAAACGAGTTATTTTAAAGTAAAAAAATAATTGAATACGGAGTTCGCTTATCAGATGAAAACGTCAGTGCCTAATATAAAGGAAAATAATATCCCTTCTGGACAAGGAATATTTGGACATATTAAAGAGATTTCTTCAGATTTTTTTTCGACCATGACAAAGTGGCAGGAAAAACACGGAGATCTAGTTTCATTTAGGCTGGGATTTAAAAAATATTTTTTAGTGAGTCATCCAGTTTTAGTTGATGAAATACTCGTAAAGCAGTATGTCAATTTTGATAAGATGTATAATGTTAAAAAACCGAGAGGTTTGGCGTTAGTATTAGGCGAAGGCTTAGTTACCAGCAAAGGAAATAAGTGGCGTCGGCAAAGAAAATTAATCCAGCCAATATTTTATAAGAGCAACATCAGGGCGATGGATGAATTCATTATTAAAGCGACCAACGATACTATTAAGCGTTGGGCTAGGACTAAAAGTGAAGATGTTATAGAATTAGATAAAGAGATGACGCGGCTCACTCTTGAGATTATAACGCAATCAATGTTCGGAACGAGCGTGGCAAAAGAAGCAGTACATTTAGGACCCTATTTGGAAACAGTGCTAAGTTTCGCGCAAAAGAATTTTACTTCACCGTTTCGAGTTCCGCTTTATATATCAACTCAAAAAAATCAAAAATTTAACGAAGCGATGAAGTACCTGAATGAAATTATTAGAAAAATTATTCATCAAAGACGAAGTGCAAAGCAAAATATTCATGATGATTTTCTGCAATTATTATTAGCCGCGAAAGATGAAAACGGTAAACCTTATATGTCGGACCAACAAATTATTGATGAGGCGCTTACAATTTTCAGTGCAGGTCATGAAACAACGGCTAATGCATTAACTTGGACTTTCTATTTATTAAGTAAGCATCCGCCAACCTTGCTAAAATTGCAGAAAGAAATTGACGATTTGGAGCTATCAGAGGGTGATTCGATTTCAGCAACTATGCTCTCAAAGTTGCCTTTTACAAAGGTTGTTATTGAAGAATCAATGCGTCTCTACCCACCAGCGGTAGCATTAATTAGAAAAGCCACTAAAACAAGCTGGGTACAAAATGTTAAAATTCCAAAAAATTCAATTATTTTTATAAATATTCGTAATATTCAGCGACATAAAGATTTATGGTCTGATCCTGATAAATTTAAACCAGAACGTTTTTTAAGCCAAAGTCGAGAAAATAATATTAAATTTGCCTACATTCCTTTTGGGGTTGGGCAGCGTGTTTGCATCGGAAATCACTTTGCAATGATGGAAGTGCAACTCATCCTAGCGTCAATAATTCGAAAGTTTGAATTGAAATTGATTGAAGGGCATCCGGTAGAAGAAAAACTCGCAGTGACACTACGTCCAAAATACGGAATGCCTATGTACTTGAGTGTACGAAATCAAAATAAATCTGAATTAGTAAAATAGCCAACTCTCTTTAACAGTCACTAAATTAGGTCGTCGTATGTATAAAAGAAAATGGCGGAGTATCCTGCTAGAGCAGTGAGTGATAGGGCTAAAGTAATTTTAATACTTATAGGCATTCCCATATATAAATTCTTATACTTAAAATACGTCAATAAACTTTTATCTTTTAATTTTTCAAATAATTGTGTTTTGCTAGTTTTAGAATTTAAACTATCATTGGCTGGACGATTGTGACTCGATTTGTATCTGGCATTTGATTCAGTAATTTTGCTAATTAGTTTAGCAATGTTTGGAAGGATTGGATGTTTATTTTTTTTAGCAATTTTTCGGGCATGCATTAATGAAGAAAGAGCCTTCGCCGTATTCTTTTTCGCCAAATAAACTAATCCCATATTGACATGCGGGATTGGGTTGGATGCGATTTCACGTGCAGCTTTGTTATATTTAACAATGGCTTTATCTAGTTGTTCATCAAATTTTGTTAAAAAGAGTGGGTTTTTCTTAATATCCTTGATTGCAGCTATTACAATGTTATTTCCGCTAAGAATAGAATGGCTATCAAAATCGATCAATTTAGCTAAATAGGCAAGACTTTTCACATGTTTTCTTAGGTCTAAAGCTTGAAAACTAGCGGGAGTCTCATTTCTATTTTCATCATAAAAGAAGAATAAAGTGATAGGCCCGGAAAATTCTAAATGATCGTTAATAACAAGTGAGCGATAATGACAATAATTGTCGCTCGATGGATTTAGTGAATTTGCTTTTTCTGTAGCAAGCCTACCGAGCTCGCTGGTATTATGTTCTTGAAATTTTGAAATGGTAAGTATATCGATTTTGAAACCAATGCTCTTGAGAGTATCAAAATAATTGCTTGCAGCTGATAGACCACTTTGATGAAGATACTTATTCAGAATGATATGCAAGTGCGCACTAGCCCAGTTTTGCGAAGCTGTAGTGGGGTCTAGTTTTGTGCAAAAGATACAAACTGACGGATTAACATCAAATATCCCTCTTTTTTCCTGAAGGACAGCGTCAAGCATTATCTTTAGTTTGCAAAGTAAAAAATGAAATAGTCATTTATAATAGGTCTTTCTATCATCCTAATTAAGGTTTGAATCCATTCTATTTTATTTATCGCGAAATCGCTCATTGGTATTATTGCTTGTTATGTGTAATTAGTCTAGTGGGGAACTAGGTAAAATCGGCTTATTTAAGCGATAATTTCCTTAGAAATCGTCTATTTCTGCCAACTCGAGCTCAATAATTAAAGTCATACGCTACTTTACTGTAAATCCGACTATTTTAACTTTTAGAAAGCTTCGGAAGAAAAGACTCGGTAGTTATCAAGTTTTCTAATGCGAAGGGATATAAACTTCTGAAATTGCAAGAATAGAATTGTAAGCTGAAATCGAGGCATACGTTAGATCGCAAGTCACCATTTTGATAATGGATTTGTTTTTGAAAACTTAATTCTTGTACTGTTAGAGCAATCTCAAGGGGTGTGTAATTTTGGCTTCTATAGGGAAAAACTTATACGACGACATACAGGGCACCTCTAAAAATTAGAATATTTGTGCGCAGGCAAGGTGGAAAACTTTTTATAAGCGCAGTTTGCACGCAGATTATCGCTGCGCGACCCCGCATTTTAAAAAGTTCGACAACGCCGCCAACGCACAAATAGACACAATTAGAGGTGCCTTACAATCATTTTACATCCTATTTACTCACTGCTTACTAAAATAATATTTATTAATATTAGAATACATAAAACGATGTATTAATTGATTCTAGGTGTATTGAGGTATTTATGTCTAAACTATTTAATTTTACAATAGCCGTATTTCTGTCAATTTTATTTCTAGTTACTGAAGTATCGGCTAATGTTATAAGCAAGAATGTTGCAAAGATTGATGTCTGCTTTGTACTGGATACAACAGGATCTATGAAAGGAATGCTTAATTCCGCAAAACAAAAAATTTGGTATATAGCCAATCAAATTGTAAGTGCTCAAAATCGACCCGATGTCAGGTTTTGTATAATCGGGTTTCGTGACCGGGGCGATAGATATGTCACGGATTACCATCCTTTAACGAGAGACATTGATGCAATTCATAAAACTTTAATGTCATATAAGGCTGGAGGTGGTGGCGATACTCCCGAATCGGTTAATCAAGCATTGCACGAAGCTGTGACCAAACCTAGTTGGCGTCATGCTTCAAAGTCATTAAGAATAATTTATTTAATAGGCGATTCACCTCCGCATATGGATTATCAAAACGATGTCCCTTATTTTACGACTGTTCGTAAAGCACTACAAAAAGATATTTATATCAATACGATTCAATGCGGCACGAATTTAGCGACGCGTCGAATTTGGAATCAAATTGCCTCAACAGCGGACGGCTATTTTAGTGCGATTGCGCAAAACGCCGCGACCACAACTATTAAAACCCCGTGGGATCAAAAGCTGCAAAACCTTAATAGGCAATTGGGGAAAACGGTAGTACCCTATGGAAATAAATCTGAGCGAAGGAAAATGTTTCACAAACAAATGGCGTCAGAGCATATGCGTCCATCATCAACAGCGGATAGATTATCTTATAATTCAAAAACAGGAAGGGTGGTTCAAGGTGATTTGGATTTACTTGAGATGGTAAATAAAGACAAATCAAAACTTAATACTATTAGCGACTCCTATTTGCCAAAAGAGCTAAGAGGAAAATCTAAGAATGAATTGAAGAGATATTTAAATACGAAACTAGCAAAAAGAAAAAAATTGCAGCAGCAAATTAAAAAAATAATAAAACTTCGAGATGAATTTATTTCGAAAAAATCTAACTCTTTAGGCAGTGAATTTGATCAAGAAATTGTAAGATCATTACGTAAGCAGGCAAAAAAACAAGGTATAATGTACTAGAGCGAATAAATAAAAATATTAAGTCAAAAGATAAGCAGTTTAGAGATCATTTATAATAAATATTTAGTAATGAGTATTGTATCAACTTTAAAAAGTACAGAATAAACTACCCAAGCAAGTAAGACGAAAGGCCAGTATTGAATTTTGATAAACAAAAAGTGATGATTCGGTTTGATTTTGCTTTCTTTACCAGTTCGTTGGTTTATGTAGGTTCGCAAAATTTTGCCATTTATTCGTTTTCCTAAAAACCACAAGATTAACCCTGTTGTGATTGCGGCCAGATAAACGCTGTAAACAGTGTATTTTTGATACAGATGTACAGAAATAAGCGATTTGAAAATATAAGGGATGAGTAAATAATTGCAAATCAAAAATACTGGTACAACAAGGCCGTAAATCGTAAATAGTTTCATAGCCAACTCTAAAATTGTCTGGGATGCTGAAAATGATTAAACAATCATATTATTTTTCTTATATATAAGATATTATACAATAACATTCTTTATCATTCGAGTAAGCATGGTGATTATCTATCTCCAAAGTAGGTGAATTAGGCATCATATTTCAGGTGCTGGATTTATGATAATAGAAGGCCATTTCTTTGTTGCGTGAAATCGCTAATAATCAAGTAGTCTGAACTTTAGCGTAGTATTGCCGAGGAAGAAGATATATCTCACACAGCTCATTCAACTAATCATTTTCAATTAAGTCGACTTAATTAATTATGCTAATAAATCATAAGCTAGTATTCTGGATCATTCTAATGAGTGTTACTCTCGTGACCGTGAATTCAGCTGATAAGCTTGGTTTAGTTGACGAAGTCGTTAAATGTGAACTACAGCCTATATGGGTTAAGTTAGATTTGCCAGAGCAAGGATTTAAGGATCTAGATGACGATAAGAAAAAAAACAATATTTGTAAAATTGACCATGATTGGCAAGAGTTTAAATTTGCGGGGCAAAAATATTATTCGGGTGTTAGTGGGCCGGAAGGCAGCGGCAGGTATTGGAATATCACCATTGGTGTAAGTGAGTTAAATCGTAAGAACCCGACTAGAGGGTTATGTTTTGTTGTCAGTACTATTGGCTGGAGAACTTTACAGCGATATCCTAGACTGCAATGGATGACAGATTTAGATGATGATGGCACCCCAGAATTTATAATATGGAATAGTTTTTACTTAGATGATAGTTTACAAGCGCAACGCTCAGGAATTAGTGTTTGGGTTTATAAAATATTGGGTGAGCAATTAATTCTAGACTCTAGTTTGACGCGAAAATTAAGTTTGAAATTATCGAAAGCTTATTTGAAGTCATTACCACGCGCTAATTCTAGTTTATACAGAAGTAGAAGAAAGATATCCAGAATTTTATCCGGAATAGCAAAGAGTAAATGTAAGTTTTAATGATTACTTTTAAGGTGTGAATTAGTTGATTGTTTACTTTAGTACTTGTTTAATTCAAAACTAAAAATAGCTTGTACAAATAGTGGGTTAATACTTCCAATACGGTATTTACTTAGTTTATGTGTATAAACTTTAAAATACCTAGCTATTTCATAATTTGCAAAATTGAAAGGTTTTTGCAAGAGAAATCATGATAATATTGAATTCATTTAATACCATACGTGGAGTTTTTCTAAGGCATTAATTAAATAATCGCTAGTATTAAATAAGTTAACATTGATGTAATATAAGACAACAAGGGTAGATTACGGGGTTTTCTGCGATAAATAGTGTTCTAGTTTGTGAGCTACTAAATATCGTTATTATATAGCTTGTAGAAAACACCTATTATTTTAAAACAGGCTATATGTAATATATTCTAAACTTTTTTGGAGGAGTAAATGAATAGAAAACTTGTTAAAGGTTTGTGTCTTGCAACTGTATTAAGCTTTTCATTAAGCACACTTGCTGCAGAAAAAGCTGCGAAAACTAAATTAAGAATTGGTTGGGTTTTTGCTATGGCTAACGCCCCCGCGTTAATTGCAAAAGAGAAGGGTTATTTTAAAGAACTAGGCGTGGATGTAGAATTGGTTTCTTATACCAGTGGCCCTAGAGTCAGAAAGGGTTTACTTTCTGGTAAATTAGATATGGCTTATATTGGTGCACCACCAGTATATCACTGGTATGCTAAAGGGCTTAAAAGTAAGATTTTAGCGAAAGTTAACTATGGTCAAGCTGCTGTTATTGTACATAAAGACTCTGACATTAAAAATGTTGCTGGCCTTAGAGGTAAAAAGATTGCTGGTGTTAAAATTGGCAGTGGCATGGACGTGTTATTGCGTGGTTATGTAATATCAGAAGCTGGCAAGATGAATCCAAGACGGGATTTAGATATTCGTCCTATGAAGCCTGGAAGCATGGGTGCTGCGATTGCGTCTAAAGTTGTTGCTGGTGCATTTAGTTGGGAACCCTTCACAAGTAAATATGTTTTAGAAGGTAATGCTAAAATTATAATGGATATGAATAAAGAAATACCTAATTATCCTTGGTATGTAATTATGGCAGTTCCGAAAGCGATGACAGAAAAACGTGCAGCAATTGTTAAAGCATTAAAAGCTCATCAAAAAGCGGTAAAATTCTTAAACTCAAGTCCTACTGCGGGTAATAAAATTATTGCTAAAGCGTTTAACCTAAAATCAGTTAAAGATAAAAAAGGTAAAATCCATACCGCTGATGATATTTTAGCTGCTGCACGCAAACGAATTGGCTGGCAGTATGAGTTAACCAAAAAAGACTCAGATTTTGTTCAAAGATTAATGAACTACTCTCATAAACTTGGTTATATGACTAAGAAGCTAACGATTGCTGAATTAATCGACACTTCGTTTATGAAAGAAGCTATGAAAAAATAATTATTGCACAATTATTAATCAAGAATACTTTAAGTTGAAACCTATAACAGGTTATTAACTCAATGTGAGATCTTGATAAAGTTTAGATTAATGGGTTTAGCTTCTGCTAAGCCCATTTTTTTGCGTTCTTGTTTAATACTGTATTGCGATCACTTTCATTTGAGATATCGAAGACATTGCACAGTAAATAATGAACAATACATAAATATAATTAACGCATAAATGCAAAGTATTAATTAACAAGCAGATGGCTTTGGCTTTTTTTTGCATTTAATCATGAGTCTCTATTTAATTATCTGATGCTATTTTATTTATTCAAATTAATTTGGAGTTGAAAAAATTAGAATTAATAAATCAATCACTGGTTAGAAATGACTGCGAATATTCTTATTAGAAAATTTTGTAATATTTCATTTATCTAAAGTTGAATCTATATAAATGTGACCTATACTGTAATCTTAATAGCTTATATAAATGGATATTATATTACTAATTCATAAAGGTGGTCAGAATAGATGAAAGAATAGTTAGTATGGATTATAGTAAATCTGAACTTGTGGCCGACGTGTGCGAGGTAATTGCGCTTCCACAAGTATGCATGCAAATTGTCTCAATGGTCGACGATCCATTTTGTACTATTGATGATATAGCAAATGCGATAACGTACGACATCTCCTTAACAGTAAAATTACTCAAAATAGCGAATAGTCCTGCCTACGGATTTTCTGGCCGTATCGCTACTGTGCACGAGGCAGTAAAAACCATTGGTACGTCCCTGATTCGAGATTTAGTTTTTGCCACGGAAATGATTACTAGTTTTAGCAAGCTTGATATTGATATCGTCACTCTAAAAGACTATTGGCGTAAGTGCGTATACCAGGCAGTCGCGGCCAAAATTATTGGCGAGCATGTAAGAGCAACGGATGCTCAACGATTATTCGTCTGTGGCTTATTATTGGATTTAGGGGAGTTAATCATAATGAATCAATTACCGGAAGAATCAAAAACAATAAAAAACGCTTACAATATAAATCCTGAATTAATTCAAATTCATTTAGCAGAGAAGAAGTTTTTAGGTTTTGATCACACCGAAGTTGGTAGCCTATTAGCTGAAAATTGGCATTTCCCCGATTGCATTGTGAGCTGTATCAGGAATCATCATCATATTGAAAGGGAAACAAAATATACTAAAGAAGTAGCAATTGCTAATATCGCTGATTATCTTGCTCGATTGAGTTGTAGTCATAGGGATGTGTGTGAAATTTTATCTATTAGCCAACAAGCCTTGGATGTTATATCCCTAACCGAGAAGGACATATTGGGTCTGCTAGACGAAATCGATATGATGCATAATGATGCGATTAAAGTATTTTTGTCGGATGATTTTCTGAATTATAAATCCGCATAAAGTCTCATTTCCGCTATTCACATTTATTCAAGTTGTCTTATATATCTAAATAGTTAGAAATATCTAATTTGAATGCATTCGGTTGGTGAGTTTTAGAGACTTTTAAAAACTGATTACTGCTATCTATTTCTTCTAGATTCAGATCAATAATAGGCAAGTGACCTAGTGATTTTTTGTTTTTATCCAATACTAACATAATTTTTGGTCTTAACTTCATCGTTGGATGTTGTGCTAATACAAAGCCTATTTCTCCAGTCGATATTTCTACTATGCTGCCAGTCGAAAATACGCCTAATGATTGCACAAAAGCGTCCACAAGTTCGCGTTGAAATTTGGTATCTCGGCATTGATTAACATTGTTAATTGCGTCCATCGTATTTAAGGCCCGATAGTTAACGGGTGGTGCAGTAATTGTTTGATAGTAATCTACTATGGAGGCCATGCGGGCTAGTATTGGAATTTGCAAACCAAGAACCTGATTAGGATAACCGCTGCCATTATGTCGTTCGTGATGAAACTGGACAATTTTTAAAATTTCTCGATTAATGCCTTTTGCTTCTTGAAGCATATTAAAGCTGTGTGCTACGTGGCTTTTATAAATCTCAAACTGATCGCCATTTAGCTGTCCCTTAGCATTTATAATTTCATTAGGTAATTTAATTACCCCAACATCGCATAAAAGAGTACCTAGTCCTAAATTAACTAATTCCTTTGGGTTTAAACCTAAATACCGTCCGAAGGAAACGGTGAGAATGGAGCTATTTAGCGAATGATTAAAGTGATGGTGGTCGACCAACTTTAATTTGGATAATAATAGGTAAGCATCAGGATTTCGAGCGATACTTTGCACCATAGACTTAACTGCTTTTTCCAAACCATTAATATTTAATTTTTCGTTATTGAGCAATTGTTTACTTATCAGGCTAAAATCATACGCTAAGCTACGGTATGATCCTTTTGCAAATTTTATTTCACTTTCTACTTTATTTTTTATTTTGTAGGTTTTGCTTCGCTTAGGAAGTACCCTTGCGTTCAAGGAGTTCAGTAAACTACGTGTTGGAATTCGTTTTTCAACTGCTGAGTCTTTCTCAGTGTCGATAAAGACAAAAGTACAATATTTTTTAAGTGTCTCAATATCTTCATCGGTCTTAATGCTAAAACCTTGAAAAACAAAGGGTGTTTCGGTCCATGGTCGATCTAACCTGGAAACATACATTCCGACTCTTAAGCTAGCTGAAAATATCTGTTTAATCACCAAAAACGCCTTTTTTTTCTGAACACCGATTCGTGCATTAAGTAAGCAAGACTACTTAATCTTTAAACATATCGATCAGATATAGTTTTTCTGAATTCAAATTACTGCAAATGATTGATTTGTTGACTAAAAGTTAGAAGTAGTCGACGTTTTGCTATGTTATTAGGTTTAAATTTGTATTATTAGGCCATTTTTAAAATAAGGCTTATTTATTTGTTTTAGCTTAAAACTAAAAAGCTTAGTCCTGAAATTATCATTAGTGTGATTTTTTCTTTTAATTGGCTAGAAATTACGAAATAGTAATCTTTTTAAAAAATCAAAAAAATGTATCTGAATATCAAATACTAGGCTTAAAGCTTTGGCATAAAAATACTTGATTGCTGGGGTTTGTTGAACTTTAGATAAGCTTGTTTATACTCGAATAAATATTTTAATTGACACTATATTCGTCAAAAATCTACTTCACATGTATAATCGCGTTTCAATTATGTTTATAAGGATTTGGCTATGGCTGTGGTCCATGACCCGTTAAAGGCACCCAAAGGGTGTATCGAAGTTAAAAATACGACCTGTTATATGTGTGCTTGCCGTTGTGGTATTCGCGTTACTTTGCGTGATGGTGAAGTTCGTTATATCGAGGGCAATCCAGATCACCCACTCAATAATGGAGTGATCTGTGCGAAGGGTGCGTCAGGAATAATGAAACAGTATTCGCCTGCTCGCCTGACTAAGCCATTACGCAGAAAAGAAGGCGCTGATCGAGGTGATGCTGAATTCGAAGTTATTTCTTGGTCAGAAACTTTTGAGATAATGGAAGAGCGCCTTAAGCATATTAGGGCGACTGATCCGAAAAAATTCGCTTTATTTACTGGTCGTGATCAAATGCAGGCATTGACAGGCATGTTTGCCAAGCAATTTGGTACGCCCAATTATGCTGCTCATGGCGGTTTTTGTTCAGTTAACATGGCAGCTGGAATGATTTATACCATAGGAGGCTCATTCTGGGAATTTGGAGGGCCGGATTTAGAGCGCGCCAAATTATTTATTATGATTGGTACAGCCGAGGACCATCATTCTAATCCACTAAAAATAGAATTAGCAAAATTTAAGCGTCAAGGTGGTAGATTTATTACGATAAATCCAATTCGCACTGGTTATTCTGCGATTGCTGATGAGTGGGTGCCAATTAAACCAGGAACTGATGGTGCATTAATTTTAGCATTAATTCATGAGTTAATTAAAACGGGACTCTACGATCGAGATTTTTTAGTCCAATATACCAATGCCGCTGAATTAGTTAGCACAGATCAGGCGAGCGATGACGAAGGCTTGTTTGTTCGTACTGATATCCCGCGTGACCCAGATTGCTTTGACCCACAAGATAAAGTTTGGTGGGATATAAAAAACGATAAAGCAGTTGCGGCACGAGAAGAGAATGCAGACCCGTATTTACTAGGCGAATTTACCATGGCCGATGGCCGATTAGTGAAACCCGCTTTTCAATTGCTAAAGGAGCGAGTCGAAAGTTACTCGCCTGATTGGGCAGCTGAGGTGACAGGTATTTCCGTTGAGACTATTAAACGATTAGCGTATGAAATGGGCATAACTGCGAGGGATGAAAAAATTGAATTACCGATCGCTTGGACTGATGTTTGGGGTAAGGATCATGATACAGTCACCGGTAATCCAGTCGCATTTCATGCTATGCGTGGCTTAGCGGCACATTCTAACGGATTTCACAGCATTCGCGCGCTCTCTATATTAATGACAGTGCTTGGCACTATCGATCGACCTGGTGGTTTTCGACACAAAGCACCTTTTCCTCGACCAATTCCACCTTGTGCTAAACCGCCCAAGTCGGAAGACGACGTTAAAGTCAATACGCCATTGAACGGCATGCCCTTGGGTTGGCCAGCTAGCCCAGAAGATTTGTTTGTTGACGATAATGGCGAGCCGATTCGAATTGATAAAGCGTTTTCTTGGGAGTATCCATTAGCTGCGCATGGCTTAATGCACAATGTTATTACCAATGCATGGCGTCAAGATCCTTATCCTATCGATACTTTACTTATTTTCATGGCAAACATGGCTTGGAATTCAAGTATGAATACGAGCGAAGTTCGAAAGATGCTAAATGATAAAGATGAGCAAGGTAACTATAAAATACCTTTTATTATTGTCTGCGATGCCTTTCAGTCAGAAATGGTTGCTTATGCTGATTTAGTACTACCAGATACTACTTATCTTGAGCGTCATGATGTGATGAGCATGTTAGATAGACCGATCTCCGAATTTGAGGGGCCTGTGGATTCGGTGCGAATTCCCGTGATGCCACCGAAGGGAGAGTGTAAACCGTTTCAAGAAGTATTAATTGAATTAGCTTCCCGTTTGAAATTGCCGGCTTTCACCAATGATGACGGATCACGAAAATTTAATGATTATCCAGATTTTATTGTTAACTATGAGACCGAACCCGGTTCTGGCATTGGTTTTCTTGCCGGTTGGCGTGGCGCCGATGGTGAAGAATTTATGAAAGGCGAGCCAAACCCCAATCAATGGGAAATGTATGAAAAAAATAATTGTGTATATCAATACGAAATGCCGAAGTCGTTTCAATATATGCGTAATTGGAATCGTGGTTACTTAAATTGGGCGCAGGAGCATCGCTTACTTCGATACGCAGAACCAATTAATATTCATCTTTATTCTGAAGTTTTACAAAAATTTAAGTTGGCAGCTCAAGGTAAAACCGAAGGTCGGCAACCGCCTGAGAAATTACGTAAGCGAATTGAACAGTATTTTGATCCTCTACCATTTTACTATGAGCCATTAGAAACCCAGCTTACAGACAAGCAAGAATTTCCTTTGAATGCAGTGACTCAACGTCCAATGGCAATGTATCACTCTTGGGATTCTCAAAATGCTTGGTTAAGACAAATTCATACTTATAACTATCTTTATGTCAACCCGAAAACCGCTCAAGCAAAAGGCGTTGAAGATGAAGGTTGGATGTGGGTGGAATCGATGCACGGCAAAGTGCGTTGCCTATGTCGCTACTCTGAGGCAGTAGAACCTGGCACAGTGTGGACCTGGAATGCAATCGGTAAGTCGAAAGGGGCGTGGCGTTTAAGTGGTGATGCGAATGAATCTGAAAAAGGTTTTCTGCTAAATCATTTAATTGCTGAACAACTACCTAATCATGAGTTGGGTGAGAATATTTCAAACTCGGACCCGGTCACTGGTCAGGCAGGATGGTATGACGTTAGAGTAAAAATATACCCTGCGGATCCGGAAGAAGAAAAATCAAGCTGGCCACAATTTAAACCAATGCCCGCATTACCTGGCACAGGCAATATCAAAAAGTGTATAGGTTATTTCGCTGGTTTGTTTACTAAAGATTCACCCGAAAAATCAGATAAGGGAGCAGGCGAATGACACAATTAGCCTTAGTAATTGACTTAAATGTATGTGTGGGTTGTCATGCATGTGTCACGAGTTGTAAGGAATGGAATACATCAGGCTCTGCTGGTTATTTAACAGACGAAAACCCGTATGAAAAAGATCCTACTGGAACTTTTTTTAATCGAGTGCAGTCTTTTGAGATAGGGGAATATCCAAAAACTGAAACTGTCCATTTCCCTAAGAGTTGTTTGCATTGTGAAGATCCGCCCTGTGTTCCAGTATGTCCTACTGGAGCAAGTTATAAACGGCTTGAGGATGGTATTGTACTTGTGGATTTCGATAAGTGTATCGGTTGTCGATATTGTTCTTGGGCTTGTCCTTACGGAGCACGTGAAATCGATGAGCAACAAAAGGTTATGAAAAAGTGTACCTTGTGTGTCGATCGACTCTACGATGAAAGTCTACCTGAATCCGAACGTAAACCTGCATGTGTATTGGCTTGCCCTACTAGCGCTCGTTTATTTGGTGATGTTCATGATCCAGAATCTGTCGTTTCAGTCGCGATACGCGAAGAGGGTGGTTATGCATTGATGCCAGAGTGGGGCACAAAGCCTGCAAATCATTATTTGCCGAGACGAAAAATTCGAAAACCTATACACGAAGATGAGTTGCAACGGGCTGATAATCCACTCAACAAAGAACAAAGAAAACCAAGAGCGCCAGTGGATGAACCAACCTTAGACGATAGTACTTCTTGGTAGTTTTTGTTCCAAAAAATAATTAATTACGAGTAGGCAAAGAGTCGACTAATTTATTAAAAGAGAGTTAAGAAATGAATCCTGCATTTAGTGTTATATTTTTAACAACTTTAATTGGCGTTGGCCAAGGAATGTTTTTGGCAATGTATACCGGCCATGCTTATTCGGCACTCAATATACTACCATTTGAAACAAGTGCGAGTTTTTACGGGGTAGGCAGTATGATTGCGTTGGTATTTTTAGTCGGAGGTTTAATCGCATCCTTCTTTCATTTAGGTAGGCCAGAGCGCGCCTGGCGTTCAGCAGCACGATGGCGAACCTCATGGTTGTCGAGAGAAGTAATCGTATTACCTCTTTTTATGGGGTTAGTTGGTATTTACGCGATTCTAACTTATTTTAGCTGGTGGGATCTATCAGTTTATCAAAGTGCCAGTGGCTCGAATCTACAATTATCGCTGGTAATAGGTGTTATGGCAACGTTAGCGTCATTTGCTTTGTTTATTTGCACAGGTATGATTTACGCTTGTATTAAATTTTTACAAGAATGGGCTAGTCCATTGACTGTGATTAATTACACTCTATTAGGCGTTGCCTCAGGTTTTGTACTCGCAACTACATTTTCAAGTTATGCTGCGCCTGAACTCACTCAATTTTATGCAGTGTGGGCGGCAATTATTACCTTTGCAGCAATGTTAACTCGAATTGCGTCCTTGTATCGAAATGCGAGAATAAAATTTAAGTCTACAATTCAAACAGCAATCGGTATTCGGCATACGAAAATCAAACAAAAAGCCATGGGTTTCATGGCCGGCTCAGTGAATACCAGAGATTTTTTTCACAATCAAAGCCAAATATTTATCAAAAACATGAAATGGATATTTCTCACGTTAGTCTTTCCATTGCCATTAATATTACTATGGGTCGGAGTAACTTACTCAAGTAGTGGCATCCTCATATTTGCCTTCGTTGTGCAATATATTGGGCTGATTGCGGAGCGTTGGTTTTTCTTTGCACAAGCTAATCATCCGCAGAATTTGTACTATCAAACTATTTAGTGGCAATGGAGGTGGGGCCGGACCAAGTAACAACCTAGTATTGATAGTATTTCTATTCGATTACGATAAAAAATGGCAGTTTAAAAGTCGGTTTTCGATGGTAAAAACATATTTCTTAGAAATAATATTTCGACTCAAATAATGAATTGTCACTAACTGCCAATGCCTGCCGTGTTGAAATCTTGGCGACTAACTTTTTTTCGAATCCGTTACTTGACCTTCGATGTTTGCTTTAAGTAAGAATTATCTAATATTTGAGATTATGTTAAGAGCGGCATTCTGTCTGTAAACCTTTTTATAGCAGAGATTTCGCAATAGTTGGTATAAATAAAAAAGTGAGGCTAATTAGATTTATAGAAAGGAAGGTTACTGGTAAGTTTGCTCTGACCTACAGTTTCAAAGACGGACACAGGGGAAACAATGATGTTGGATGCTCACTCTAGTTCATCCGGTAATGCAGAATACTCCATATTTTCTAGCTATAATAACAATTCATAAGCAGCGATTAAATCTACAAGAATAATTAGGCTAATCCAAATAACAAATATTTTTTTTTGCATTCTTTCTGGATTATTATCAAATGCTGCGGAATAACAGATCACCTCTTTCCAGGCTAGTTTAAAAGTTCTTCGTCTTATTAATGCAAAGGTATAAGGTAATAGAAGTGTTAACGTGAATCCTACTGCGGCAGGCCAAACCATTTTTCCAGGTAAATCAAATAGTAAATAGAGAATAACGCCTATAAGAAGGCCACTAAAAACCAAGAAGTAATAAAACAAGTTTAATACCGGGTTGACATTAATGTCAGTGCTTTCATTCCAAGATGAACCAGTGTAGTCATAAGCATTGCCGCCCGATAAAAAGACCCTAAATTTGTCTTTCATTGACAATTTGTATTTTAAATTATTAGAGTCAATGTCTTTCAAACACTCTGATGCCATAAATCTTACTTGCCAATCTGGATCGTAGGATAATTTATTGCTGAGTATATTTATTATATCGTTATCGGTTTCATCACTAAATTCTCCTAGCATCCAGACTGAGATTCTACGAATTTGAGCATGTTGCGAATTTGATGATGATTTAAACTTCTGTAATATTTGGTTTACTAAATATTTGTTATTACTATCAGAAATAAACGAGTAGGCATCAATTGCAGTATAAATATATCTATTATTTGGTTCATTTTGAGCCAAAATTAACAACCGCTCTAACTCAGAGTCGAACAGCTCCGCAAACACATCACACTCTTCAGACAAGGCCTCATAGATTTCAAATATGCATGCATCATTGTTTAGCTTTATCGACTTCAAAAAGCGGCCTAGATTATTGTAATTTTTCCGTGAAATATCACTAAATCGCTGATAGATTTCCGCTCTATTTTTATCAGTAGCTGAGCAAATCTCTTTGTAAGTGTCTTCTAGTTCCTGTTTGTGTGACGTATCGCTTTCTAACATAATTCTGTTCCTTTGCATTGGCCTCCGTATTTAGCATTGTAAATACATTTATATAGTTGCCATATAAATTATTATTCCCGATAAATATTATTCTCCTAAGGTTTCATTTAAGCTAAAAGCTTCATGGTCTATTGTGGCCGATTATTGGCCTACTGGAAGTAATATAATAAACCAAATAATTCAATTTAGGTAAACCACCGCCTCCGGCGGTGAGACTCAAAAAGGCTCTGCCATCACGGCGTGCTTAGTGGAAAATAGTCTCCTTTAGAACCGGCAAGTTCATTAAGGAGGCCAAGATGAGAGAGTGGCAAAGCCAAGCTCACGTTAAACATTATTACAGATATCATATAGTATTTGTTCCAAAATATCGTCGGAAATCGGTTTATGGAACTCTTCGGAAAGATATCGGTAAAATATTACGATAATTATGTCGTCAGACTGGCGTGGAATTAGTTGAAGGTTATGCGATGCGAGATCATATCCATATGTTATTAACGATGCCACCAAAGTACAGTGTCGCAAATACCGTAGGATTCTTGAAAGGGAAATCAGCCATCCGAATATTTAGGGACTATTTGCAAGTGAAAAGGAATTTTACCGGTCGTAATTTTGGGCGCGAGGATATTGTGTAAGTACGGTCGGATTTGATGAAGCAGTCATTCGAAACTACAGTCGAAATCAAGAGGCAGAAGAGAAACGACAAGAGAAAATGCGATTAGAAGGTTTTTCATAGGCCCCTCTGGGGGTTTTCATCATACCACCCGTTCTGCGGGTGGTAGCTGATTAAAGGTTGGTCTGGAATAGCATACTTGAATTGAAGCTCACCCTTGATCTGAAGAACCGGGCAACAGTCGATGTGAAAATAGTCTGCTGATGATTCACACCAGGCTCGTTAGCTAGTAATTTTCCATCTTATTTCTTGATTTAGAGTAAGCAGCTAATTGCCTGCTTTGATAGTCTGCTTTATTCGCTAAGTCATTTTTAGGTGTCGACGTTAATCGGCAAGTTTGGGTTGTTTAGTTGAATAGATGCCTGTTTTATAGTACTTTAAGAGCTAGGCTAAGATTCTGCCATGAGTTGTACGTGGAGTTTTTCTAATATTCTTCTCGTAACTTGCCGATGGGTTTTTCCATATAGTTGCCGTTTCAAATAAATTATTTATATTTTTGGTGCAATTGTGCTTAAGCAGTAGGTAAAATTTTAACTTGAGTATAGTTAGTAATAAAAGGAAAGATTGAATATTTTGTATGGTTTCAGGAAAATAAAGATGACATGGAATAAACTTAGTTTTATGGCCATCATTATTAGCACCAGTACTATGTTTATACTATCATATGCTGCTATTATTATTTTTAGCTGGCTACTACCATGATTTACGACCCGAGAATACTAACGCAGTATTTTAATCTATAACTTTCTGATGTAGTTCCGCAGTTAGATACTTAAAAATAACTAGATATGCTATATATACGCAATATCCTCTGGTCAGACCCGCTACCAAGGATCTTGCAAGTCTTTGTATTTATTATTGAGCATTAATATTATTTTTTGGTCGCCATTGACTTTGGCATAGTCAATA